>NZ_LJFZ01000005.1:0-232807 GCF_001420875.1 Frankia sp. AvcI1
CCCACAGGGTAGCCTGGTAAGGCCCCCGACTAGATGATCGGGTTGATAGGCCGGAGGTGGAAGTGCGGTGACGCATGGAGCTGACCGGTACTAATAGGCCGAGGGCTTGTCTTCGAAGGTGCTACGCGTCCACTGTGCGGTTCCCAGCTGTATGGCCGGCTGGGTGCTGGTTGTATAGTTGAATAGTGTTTCGGTGGTTTTGGCGAAGGGGAAACGCCCGGTCTCATTCCGAACCCGGAAGCTAAGCTCTTCAGCGCCGATGGTACTGCATGGGGGACTGTGTGGGAGAGTAGGACGCCNCCGGACTTACACAAAGTGTGGGGTTGCCTTTCGAGGCAACCCCACACTTGTATTTGGGGCGCTTTTAGGGCCTTGCGGGCCCTACCTTCCGCGCCCGGCCCTTCGGCCGGAGTCCACCCGTTACCCGAGCCGGCCCCCCGAACACTTCGTGGCGGCCCCGGCTCCGGATGCCTGCCGCGCCCCGTGTCCGACTGCTGTCGCAGCCCTGCCCTCATCGACGCTGGCCGTAGTGGCACCTGTCGGATGGACGTCCTACTATCGGAAGTCGAAAGGCTGTGGGCCGGGTACGCCGGCCCGTCCGTTCTCCCCGGGAGCCGCTCGATGTCATCCGACGCCCAGCAGGACACGGCAGGTCTGCATGTCCCCGTCCATCCAGTCCGGATCGTCACGGCGGCCGCGCTGTTCGACGGGCATGACGCGGCGATCAACATCATGCGTCGGCTGCTGCAGGCCCAGGGGGCGGAGGTGATCCACCTCGGCCACGACCGTGGCGTCGACGAGGTGGTGACCGCGGCGATCCAGGNGGACGCCCAGGNCATCGCCCTTTCCTCCTACCAGGGCGGCCATGTCGAGTACTTCAGCTACCTCATCGAGCGGCTCCGGGAACGCGGTGCGGGCGACATCCGCGTCTTCGGCGGGGGCGGNGGGGNGATCGTNCCGGCCGAGATCGAGCTGCTGCACTCCCGCGGCGTCGCCCGGATCTTCTCCCCGCAGGACGGCCAGGCGATGGGCCTCGCCCGTATGATCAACACGATCATCGCCGGCTGCGACGTCGACCTCGCCGGGGACGGTCCGAAGCTCGAGGAGGTCATCGGCGGCGAACAGGGCGCGCTCGCCCGGGCGATCACGGTGCTCGAGGCCGATCGGGACGGTGGGCTGGCGGCAGCGCTGCGCGAGGAGGCCGATCGGCGGCCGGCCGTGCCCGTGCTGGGCATCACCGGCACCGGCGGCTCCGGGAAGTCCTCGCTGACCGATGAGCTGCTGCGCCGCTTCCGCCTCGACCAGGGCGACGCGCTGCGCATCGCCGTGCTGGCCGTCGATCCGAGCCGCCGGCGCGGTGGTGGGGCGTTGCTCGGCGACCGGATCCGGATGAACGCTCTGGGCGAGTCCGACGCCGGCGAGGTCTTCTTCCGCTCCCTGGCCACCCGGGCGGCAGGCAGCGAGGTTCCCCCCTCCGTGNCGGGGGCGATCGCGGCCTGTAAGGCGGCGGGGTACGACCTGGTGATCGTCGAGACCCCCGGTATCGGGCAGGGCGACGCGGCGATCGTGCCCCACTGCGACGTCTCCCTGTACGTGATGACACCGGAGTACGGTGCGGCCTCGCAGCTCGAGAAGATCGACATGCTCGACTTCGCCGACGTGGTCGCGGTGAACAAGTTCGAGCGTCGCGGCGCCGAGGACGCCCGCCGCGACGTCGCCCGCCAGCTCGTGCGCAACCGGGAGGCGTTCGACCGGTCCTGGGAGGACATGCCGGTCTTCGGTACCTCCGCGGCCCGCTTCCAGGACGACGGGGTTACCGCCCTCTACCAGCATCTGCTCGGCCTGCTCCGCGACGTCGGCCTGCCGACGCGGCCCGGCGTGCTGCCCGCTGTCGAGGTGCGCGCCGCCACGGGGCTGACGACCATCGTCCCNCCGGCGAGGGCCCGATACCTGGCCGAGATCGCCGAGACGGTGNGCGGCTACCACGCGGAGACCGAGCGGCAGGCCCAGCTCGCCCGCCGCCGCGAGCACCTGACCACCGCACTCGACGCCGTGGGTACCTCCTCGGCAGAGGCCGGCGCCCTCACCGCCCTGCGCGACGAGGCGGGTGCGGCGCTGGCGCCGTGGGCGCGGGAGCTGCTCGAACGGTGGCCGGCGATCGTGGCCGAGCGGCAGGGCGATCAGCTCTCCTACACGGTGCGCGGGACCGAGATCCGCACTCCGCTGCGTCGCGTGACCCTCGCCGGCAGCCAGGTCTCCCGCGTCGCGGTGCCGGCCATCGACGACGACGCCCGGCTGGTGCGGTTCCTGCGCCGGGAGAACCTGCCGGGATACTTCCCGTTCACCGCGGGGGTGTTCCCGTTCAAGCGTGCCGGGGAGGCGCCGGCGCGGATGTTCGCCGGGGAGGGGGACGCGTTCCGGACGAACCGGCGCTTCCACCTGCTGTCCGCCGGGTCGCCGGCGACGCGGCTGTCCACGGCCTTCGACTCGGTCACCCTCTACGGTCGCGACCCGGCCCCCCGACCCGACGTCTATGGCAAGGTCGGCACGTCGGGTGTGTCGATCGCGACCCTGGACGACATGACGGCCCTGTTCGACGGGTTCGATCTCGGTGACCCGGCGACCAGCGTGTCCATGACGATCAACGGCCCGGCGCCGGCCATCCTCGCGATGTTCCTGACCACCGCGATCGACCAGCGGCTGGCCGCGTTCGTCGACGAGCGCGGCCGCGAGCCGCGTGACGACGAGGCCGCCGAGGTCACCGCCGGCGCGCTCGCAACCGTGCGGGGCACGGTCCAGGCCGACATCCTCAAGGAGGACCAGGGGCAGAACACCTGCATCTTCTCCACCGAGTTCGCGCTGCGGGCGATGGCCGACGTGCAGGAATGGTTCATCGAGCACAACGTCCGCAACTTCTACTCCGTCTCGATCTCCGGCTACCACATCGCCGAGGCCGGCGCGAACCCCATCACGCAGCTCGCCTTCACGCTGGCNAACGGATTCACCTACGTCGAGGCGTATCTCGCCCGAGGAATGCGAATCGACGACTTCGCGCCGAACCTGTCGTTCTTCTTCTCCAACGGGATGGACGCGGAATACACGGTCATCGGGCGGGTGGCGCGGCGAATCTGGGCGGTCGCGATGCGCGAGCGATACGGAGCCGCCCCCCGCTCGCAGATGCTCAAATATCACGTGCAGACCTCCGGCCGGTCACTGCACGCCCAGGAGATGGCGTTCAACGACATCCGCACGACCCTCCAGGCGCTGTGCGCGATCTACGACAACTGCAACAGCCTGCACACGAATGCCTACGACGAGGCCGTGACCACTCCCACCGAGAGCTCGGTGCGCCGTGCGCTCGCCATTCAGGTGGTCATCGATCAGGAATGGGGGCTCGCGGCCAACGAGAACCCCCTGCAGGGGTCGTTCATCGTCGACGAGCTGACCGACCTGGTCGAGGAGGCCGTGCTCGCCGAGTTCGAGCGGATAAGCGACCGCGGAGGCGTTCTGGGTGCGATGGAGACCGGTTATCAGCGGGGTCGGATCCAGGACGAGTCGATGCTCTACGAGCGCCGTAAGCACGACGGCACGCTGCCGATCGTCGGGGTCAACACCTTCCTCGCGCCCGACCGTGCCGCCGACGACCCGGAGCGCGCCGCCGATGCCGCCGGCCCCCTGGAGCTGGCCCGGGCCACCGAGGACGAGAAGCGTTCCCAGCTCGCCCGCCTGACCGACTTCCAGCGCCGGCACGCCGCCGAGGCCGAGGCCGCCCTGGCCGAGCTGCGCGCGGTTGCCGCCGGCACGGGAAACACCTTCGCGGCGTTGATGAAGGCGGTCCGGGTCTGCTCGCTCGGTCAGATCACCCAGGCGTTCTTCGACGTGGGCGGCCAGTATCGGCGCAATGTCTGACATTCCCGCACGGGGTGGCGCCGCACGGTGCGCTGAGGGTGGCGACCCGTAATCTCCGGGTACGCATGAGTCTTTGCCTGCACGTGGCGTCCTGGGGTGCAATGGACGCCGGCCGTCATCTGGGCGGTCCCCGGCCATGTCGGCCGGGTGGGAGACATCCCCTNAAGTGCAGGAGCGTCCAAACCGTGGCCACCCCCAAACCGCTGCCCACCGATCCCATAGCGGAGGCCCACCGGCACTGGACCGCGCACGGCTGGGGCTCGGTGGCGGACGGGATGGCGGCGGTCACGTCACTGATGCGTGCCCAGCAGATCATGCTGGCCCGGGTCGACGAGGTCCTGCGCCCGCTCGATCTGACCTTCGCCCGGTACGAGCTGCTGATGCTGCTGTTGTTCTCCCGAAGGGGNGCGCTGCCGCTTAACAAGATCGGTAGTCGGCTTCAGGTCCATCCGACCAGCATCNCCAGCGCGGTCGACCGCCTGGAGGCCCGCGGCCAGGTTCGCCGCAACCCGCATCCCACCGACCGCCGCGCCATTCTCGCCGAGATCACCGAGGAGGGGCGGGCGACGGCCCTCGCCGCGACGGAGAAGCTCAACGACACCGTCTTCGCCGACCCCGGTCTGGGGGACGGGGGTGTGCGGACGCTCATCGACCTGCTCACCGACCTGCGCAGGGCGGCCGGTGACTTCTGAGCCGGCTCGGGTGGCACTGCCGGTGACTTCTGAGCCGGCTCGGGTGGCACTGCCGGCCGCGTTCCGGGTGCAGTGCGATCCCGGCCTGGCGGTCCTGGCGCCGGCGCCCGCCGCCGCGGCGGACGGNGGGATCGTGCTGCTCGGCGGGGCGCCGCTGCGGCTGATGGCACTGTCCGCTGCCGGTGCGCGGGTGTTCGCGGCGCTGCGTGGCGGCGCCACGGTTGGTGCGGCCGGACCCGGTGCGGGGTTGTTGGCGCGCCGGCTCGTCGACGCCGGGCTCGTTCATCCGCTGCCGCCGCGCCGCACGGCGCCGGTGGACACGCCCACCGCGGATGCCGCGGTCGCCGGAGCCGCCGAGCCCGCCGGGGTTGCCGGAGCTGCCGGGGTTGCCGGGACCGGCGGCGGCAGCGAGGTCGCCGGCGCCGGCGGGGTCACGGCCGTCATTCCGGTCCGGGACGGGGCCGGGCGCATCGGCGCGCTGGTCGGCGCACTGCGCGGGCAGTGCACAGAGGTCGTCGTCGTCGACGACGGCTCCCGCGATGGCACCTCGGCCGAGGCCACCGCCGCCGGTGCCCGGGTGATCCGGCACGACCGAGCCCGCGGCCCCGCGGCGGCGCGCACCGCCGGCGCCCGGGCCGCCCGCACCGAGCTGATCGTCTTCTGCGACTGCGACGTGCGGCCCACCGCCGACTGGCTCGACCGCCTCATCGCCCACCTCGCGGACCCGGCGGTCGTCGCCGTCGCGCCGCGGGTCGCCTCGCCGGTGCCGCCGGCGTCGCGCGCCGGCCTGCGGGAACGCTACGAGGCGGGCCGCTCCCCGCTCGATCTCGGGCCGTGGCCGGCGGCGGTGCGCCCCGGAAGCCGGGTGTCGTACGTGCCGTCGGCAGCGCTGCTCCTGCGGCGGGCGCACGCCGCGTTCGACCCGGCGCTGCGCTTCGGTGAGGACGTCGACCTGGTGTGGCGGCTCGTCGGCGCCGGCCACAGCGTCCGGTACGAGCCGACGGCGGTGGTACACCACGATCCGCGGCCGACTTGGTGGGCCTGGGCACGCCAGCGTCACGGCTACGGCTCGTCGGCGGCGGAGCTCGCCCGGCGCCATCCGGGACCGCTGCGGCCGGCCCGGGGAGCGGCGAGCGCGGTGGCGGCGGTGGGCCTGATGGCGCTGCGCCGGGACCGGGGCGGGGCCGCCGTGGTCGGCGCCGTGGCCGCGGGCTCCGTGGCGCTGACCACCGCCCGGCTCGCCCGCCGGCTGGGCCGCACCGACCGTCCCGGCCGCGCCGCGCTGGCCCTGACCGTGCGGGGGCGCCGCCACGCCCTGCTGGCCGCCGCCGAGACATCCCGGCGAACCTGGCTGCCCCTGCTGGCCTGCGCCGGCACGCCGGGTCGGCTGGTCCTGGCCGCGGCGACGCTGCCGTTGGCGCACGAGTGGTGGGTGGCGCGCCCGGCGGTCGGCCTCGTGCCGTACCTGCTCCTGCGCGTCGCCGACGACGCCGCCTACTGCGCCGGCGTCTGGTCCGGCTGCCTGCTGCGGGGCCACCTCGAACCGCTGCTCCCGGTGGCGCCGTCGGTCCCGCGCCGCGGGCAGGCGGGCGGCCGGGGCGGGGGCGAGATCGGCGCGGCGACGTCGCCCGGCCGCGCGCGACTACCCTCTACCGTGTGACCTATCTCGACCACGCGGCGACGACGCCGATGCGACCGGAAGCGCTCGCCGCGTACGCCGCGGTGCTCGCCGACACCGGCAATGCCTCGTCGTTGCATGCCAGCGGCCGCCGGGCCCGCCGCATCGTCGAGGAGTCGCGCGAGACGCTGGCCGGCGTGCTGGGCGCCCGGCCGTCCGACGTGGTGTTCACCGGCGGCGGCACGGAGGGCGACAACCTCGCGCTCAAGGGCCTGTACTGGGCGCGGCGGCGGGCCGAGCCCACCCGGCGCCGGGTGCTCGTCAGCGCGGTCGAGCACCGGGCGGTGCTGGACACCGTGCAGTGGCTGGGCGCCGAGCAGGGCGCCGAGGTGGAGCTGCTCGACGTCGACGCCGCCGGCATGGTGCACCCGGACACCCTCGCCGCCGCCCTGGAGCGCGATCCCGCAGCGGTGGCCCTGGTCTCGGTGATGTGGGCGAACAGCGAGGTCGGCACGGTCGAGCCGGTCGCGGAGCTCGCCGCCGTCGCGCATCGGCACGGGGTGCCGTTCCACACCGACGCGGTGCAGGCGTTCGGCCAGATCCCCGTCGCGGTCGGCGAGGGCGGGCCCGACGCCATCACCGTCAGTGCCCACAAGATCGGCGGGCCGGTCGGGGTCGGCGCACTGGTGGTGCGCCGCGGCCTCGTGCTGGAGCCGTTGACCCATGGCGGCGGCCAGGAACGCGACATCCGCTCCGGGACGCTGAACACCGCCGGGGTGGCGGCGTTCGCGGCCGCGGCGGCGACCGCCTGCGCCCAGGCGCCCCGGGAGGGCGCCCGGTTGGCCGCGCTGCGCGACGACCTCGTCCGCCGCGTTCAGGAGAAGGTGCCGGGCGCCGTGCTCAACGGCGCTGCGCTCGGTGGCGCGCCCGGCGATCCGCAGCGGTTGCCCGGCAACGCCCATCTCACGTTCCCCGGCTGCGAGGGTGACTCGCTGCTGATGCTGCTCGACGCGCGCGGCATCGAGTGTTCGACCGGTTCGGCCTGCTCGGCGGGAGTAGCCCGACCCTCCCACGTGTTGCTGGCCATGGGGGCTGGCGAGGAGCATGCGCGAGGTTCGCTGCGCTTCTCGCTCGGCCACTCGTCGCGCGCCGCCGACGTGGACGCGCTCGTCGAGGCGATCGGGCCGGTGGTGGAGCGGGCGAGCCGCGCCGGCGCGCTCGCGGGGATGACCGGCGCCTGATCCGCGNCGCGAGCGCGGCGTCGCCGGAGGATTCGGGGAACCGAGGGGTTCTGGGGAGGTGCAGGTCTGATGCGGGTGCTCGCCGCCATGTCCGGCGGGGTCGACTCCGCCGTCGCCGCCGCGCGGGCCGTCGACGCCGGCCACGACGTCACCGGCGTCCATCTCGCCCTGTCCCGATCGCCCGAGTCGGACCGGACCGGCGCCCGGGGCTGCTGCACGCTGGAGGACGCCCGCGACGCGCGCCGCGCCGCGGACGTACTGGGCATCCCGTTCTACGTGTGGGACCTGGCCGAGCGGTTCGAGACCGAGGTCATCGACCAGTTCGTGGAGTCCTATGCGGCGGGGCGCACCCCCAACCCGTGCGTGCGCTGCAACGAGCGGATCAAGTTCGCCGCGGTGCTGGACCGGGCGCTCGCCCTCGGCTTCGACGCCGTCGTCACCGGCCACCACGCCCGCCTCGACCCGGACGGCACGCTGCGCCGTTCCGTCGACCCCGCCAAGGACCAGTCCTACGTGCTCGGCACGCTGCGGCCCGAGCAGCTCGGCGCCGCGCGCTTCCCGCTGGGCGACTCCACCAAGGCGCAGGTGCGCCGGGAGGCGGCCGCGCGCGGCCTGGCCGTCGCCGACAAGCCCGACAGCCACGACATCTGCTTCATCTCCGGCGGGGACACCGGCGGCTGGCTGCGGGAGCGGATCGGCTCGCGGCCGGGGCCCATCGTCGACTCCCGGACCGGGCAGACGCTCGGCGAACACGACGGGACCTTCGCCTTCACCGTCGGTCAGCGCCGCGGCCTGCGCCTGGGGCACCCGGCGCCGGACGGGCGCCCCCGCTACGTCCTCGACATCTCCCCGGTGACCTCGACGGTCACCGTCGGCCCGGCGGAGGAGCTCGACATCCGCCGGCTGGTCGCCGACCGCGCGGCCTGGCCGCACGAGGGCGTGGTGACCTGCCAGGCCCAGGTTCGGGCGCACGGCGGGGTCGTGGCCGCCGAGGCCGAGGCGCGCGGCGACGATCTCGTCGTCACCCTCGACACGCCGGTGCGCGGGACCGCGGCGGGTCAGGCCGTCGTGCTCTACGACGGCGACCGGGTGCTCGGAGGGGGTCACATCCGCGTCACCGCCGCGTGAGCGGGCGGCGGGGCTGGGCGGGGAGCCGGGCGACGTCGGCCACAATGGCGGGATGAGGTCCGATGAGCACTGAGGCCGGCCCCGCGCCGCTGTGGCCGGCCGGCGCGGCCACCGGGGTGGGTTCGCTGCCGGGCACCGACCCCGTCGATGCCACGAAGTCGGTGTTCGACGAGCTGCCGGACCTGCCGCACCTGCCGGAGCTGCCGGCCCGCGGGCCCGGCGCCGCGATGATCGGCCGGTCGGCGGCGATCCTGCTCGACCTGCCCGTCGACCTGCAGCCGGCCGGTTGGCGGCTGGTGCCCCGCCCGGGTCTGGACCTGCGCCGTTCCCGGGACCTGCTCCGGCAGGATCTGGACGCCCTGACCGACGTCGCCGCCGACTACTCCGGGCCGCTCAAGGTCGCCGTGGCCGGGCCGTGGACGCTGGCCGCCGAGATCGAGCTGCCCCGCGGGCACAAGGCGCTGTCCGACGCCGGCGCCACCCGGGACCTCGCCGACGCACTCGCCGCCGGTCTGGCCGACCATCTCGGCGACATCGGCCGGCGGGTGCCGGGCGCGCGGCTGATCGTCCAGCTCGACGAGCCGTCGCTGCCGCTGGTGCTGGCCGGTCGGGTGCGTACCCCCAGCGGCTTCTCGGTGGTGCCGGCTGTCGAGGAGGGCCTGGTGGTGCAGCGGCTGCGTGCCGTCGCCGACGCCACCCGCGCGCTGCCCGGCGTCGCCGGGGTCGGGGTGCACTGCTGCGCGGCGGACGTGCCGCTGGCGGCGCTGCGCGACGCCGGGGTGGATTTCGTCGGCCTCGACGCGGCCCTGCTGACCCGCGCGCTGGACGACGCGGTCGGCGAGCTCGTGGAGGCCGGGGTGCGCCTGATCGCGGGCCTGATCGCCACCGGCGCCTCGGTGCCCACCGGCGGCTCGGTGGCCACCGGCGGCGGGTCGGCGAAACTGTCGGACGTCCGCCGTACCGTCGAGCCCGTCACTGCACTGTGGAGCCGGCTCGGATTCCGGCCCGAACAGCTCGGGGAGGTGGTCGCCGTGGCACCCGCGTGCGGCCTTGCGGGATTCGACGTCGGCGCGGCCAGGGCGGTCATGCGGCACTGCCGCCGGGCGGGCCGCGCCCTGGTCGACGCGCCGGCATGAACGCGCCACCGGGCTCCGGCGACGCGGCTGCGTCCGCGCTCGAGGCCGCGTCCCAGGCGGAGGCGTCCGAGGTGGAGGCGTCCGAGGCGGAGGCTGCCTCCGCGGTCGAGGCTGCGTCCGCGGTCGGGGCCGGGGGCGCGGTGCAACCGGCCGTCGCCGCCTCCGTCGCGGACCGGGCCCGCGCCGCCGAGCTCGCCCGCGAGCTGGACGAGCACGCCTACCGGTACTACGTGCTGGACTCGCCGACCGTCTCCGACGCCGAGTACGACCGGCTGATGCGGGAGCTCACCGCGCTCGAGGAGCACCACCCCGAGCTGCGCACCCCGGACTCGCCGACGCAGAAGGTGGCCGGGTCGTACTCGACCCTGTTCACCCCCGTGGAGCATCTCGAGCGGCTGCTGTCGCTGGACAACGTCTTCGACGACGACGAGTTCCACCTGTGGGCCGCGCGCGCGGCACGGGAGACCGAGGTCGACGGCTGGTTGTGCGAGCTGAAGATCGACGGGCTCGCCGTGGACCTGGTTTACGAGGAGGGCCGGCTCGTGCGCGCGGCGACCCGCGGCGACGGGCGCACGGGGGAGGACATCACGCCCAACATCCGCACGCTGGCGAGCGTGCCGACCCGGCTGCGCGGGGCGAGCGTGCCGGAGCTGCTGGAGGTCCGCGGCGAGGTCTTCTTCCCGACCGAGAAGTTCGCCGAGCTCAACGCGTCGTTGGTGGCCGGCGGCGGCAAGCCGTTCGCCAACCCGCGCAACGCGGCCGCCGGGTCGCTGCGCCAGAAGGATCCCCGGGTCACCGCCACCCGCCCGCTCGACATGATCGTCCATGGCCTGGGGGCGCAGCGCGGGTTCGACGCCGCCTCCCAGTCCGCGGCCTACGCCCGGTTCGCCGAGTTCGGGCTGCCCGTCTCGACCCACTTCGAGGTGCTGGCGTCGGTGGGCGACGTGCTGGCGTTCATCCACCGCTGGGGGCGGGCCCGCCACGACGTCGAGCACGAGATCGACGGGGTGGTCGTCAAGGTCGACGCGTTCGCGTTGCAACGCCGGCTCGGGTCGACGTCGAAGGCGCCGCGGTGGGCGGTGGCCTTCAAGTACCCGCCGGAGGAGGTCACGACGAAGCTGCGCGACATCCGGGTGAACGTCGGCCGCACGGGCCGGGTGACCCCGTTCGGCGAGCTCGAACCGGTGCTCGTCGCCGGCTCCACGGTGGGCCTGGCGACCCTGCACAACGTCGACGAGGTCGGCCGCAAGGGCGTCCTGATCGGCGACACGGTCGTGCTGCGCAAGGCCGGCGACGTGATCCCGGAGATCGTCGGCCCCGTCGTCGACCTGCGCGACGGCACCGAGCGCGCCTTCGTCATGCCCACCCACTGCCCCGAGTGNGGCACCGAGCTGGTGCGACCCGAGGGTGAGGTGGACATCCGCTGCCCGAACACCGACGCCTGCCCGGCGCAGCTCCGCGAGTTGATCTTCCACCTTGCCTCGCGGAACGCGCTGGACATCGACGGCCTCGGCTACGAGACGGCGATCGCCCTGCTCGAGGCCGACCGGGTCGGCGACATCGGCGACATCTTCCACCTGACCCCGGAGTCGTTCGAGGGACTGCGCGGCTTCGGTCAGAAGAAGATCGACCAGATCCTGCGCGGCGTCGAGGCGGCCCGCCACCGGCCGCTGTGGCGGCTGCTGGTCGGTCTGTCCATCCGCCACGTCGGGCCGACCGCGGCGCGCGCGCTCGCCCGGGAGCTGCGCTCGCTCGACGCGATCGCCGCCGCCCCCGCCGAGCAGCTCGCCGCCGTCGAGGGCGTCGGTCCGAAGATCGCCAGTGCGGTGGTGGACTGGTTCGCCGACGCCCGCCACCGCGACATCGTCGCCCGCATCGCCGCGGGTGGCGCCTCGCTCGCCGACGCCGGGGCCGCGGAGGGCCCCCGCCCGCTTGACGGCGTCGCGGTGGTCATCACCGGGACGCTCGACGGCTGGAGCCGCGACTCGGCGACCGAGGCGGTGCAGGGCCGCGGCGGCAAGGTCACCGGCTCGGTCAGCAAGAAGACGGCCTTCGTCGTCGTCGGCGCCGATCCGGGGGCGGCCAAGTACGACAAGGCGCGCAGCCTCGGCGTGCCGGTGCTCGACGAGGCCGGGTTCGCCGTGCTGCTCGAACGGGGCGCGGACGCCGCGCGCGAGCGTGCCGTGGCCGCCGACGCCCCGGCTGCCCCGGCCGCGCCGGACACCTCGGGTGGCCAGGGCGCACCGGACGTCGACTCCGCCCGCCGGGCGCAGCGGGCGCAGGATGATGCCCCGCCGGGGTGACCGGGGCGGGGCGCCGGCGGGGGCGCCGTCGGCGTCAGGGGCGGTCCGTTCTGCTCAGGCTCGCCGCGATGCCGGCGAGGTGGGCCAGCCGATCGATCTCGGAGGGGCGGAAGGCCGGGCCACCCGGGCGGCCGATGAGGATGACCAGCCGGTCGCCGCCGACGGGCGCCGCGGCGAGTTCCATGCTGACCGCCTCCCAGCGAGGCGGGAAGGTGCCCTCGGCCGGCCCGATCCGCCGCGCGCGGTCCAGCGGCAGCCAGGGCAGCGGTAACCGCACCCGCTCGGGCACCCCGAGGTCGTCCCCGCCGAGGGTGGGCGCGCCGACCGAGGTCTCCCGCACCCGCACGTCGTCGGCGCCGACGTGTTCGAGCAGCACCGCCCAGTCGGCGTTGAACACGCCCGGGGCCAGTTCCGTCAGGGTCGCCGGGGCGTCGAGGGGCCGCTCGGTCAGCGCGTCGACGAGGTCGAGGTCGCTGGCCACGCCCCCGCCGTCGGCGAGGAACGGCCGCAGCGACTCGACAACCACACCCGGTACCGAGTGGGCCGCGCTCATCGCCCGGTCCGCGAGTCCGCCCGGCGGCAGCATGACGAGCAGGTCGTCCACCGCCCCGGNGGCGGTGCGCTCCACGACGGTGACGCTGACGATGTCGATGCCGGCGGCGCCCAGGGCGGTGGCGACGGCGCCCAGGGTGCCCGGGTGGTCCGGCAACACGACGCGGAGCAGGTACGACATGTAGTTGAGCATGCACAAAGAGTGTGTCGTCGGCATGGCCGACCGGTCACGCCGAGATGACGCGCCGCGCCGCCACCGACCAGGTCAGGGGCCCGGCGGGAGGCGCCGACGGGCCGCCCGCCGCCTGCGCGGGGCCGGCGCGGCCGCCAGGCCGGCGGGACGGGGTCCGTCCCGGTCGCGCCGCGGCCCGTACCATGACATGACGTCGACGCGGCGAAGCGTCCGGTCCGGTTCTCCCCCCCGCGGCCAGCCTCCGGGCGGCCCGGAGTCCCCGGCTTTTCCGGCTGCCGCCCGCGGCACGCACGACCAGTCACGGGCCTCGTGCCCACCGCCCACGAAGGGGCCACACGCAATGGGGATCACGCGGGACGAGGTAGCCCATCTCGCCCGGCTGTCGCGGATGTCGGTGACCGACGACGAGCTCGACGCGCTGGCACCGCAGCTCGAGGCGATCCTGTCGGCGGTCGCCCGGGTCGCCGAGGTCGCTGCGGCGGACATCCCGCCGACCAGTCACGCCGTGCCGCTGACGAACGTCTTCCGCCCGGACGTCGCCCGCCCGTCGCTGCCCGCCGCCGAGGCCCTGGCCGGCGCCCCCGCCACCGAGGACGGCCGCTTCCGGGTGCCCCGCATCCTCGATCCGGACGAGTGAGGTCGCCGCCCGCATGACGGACCACCCGACACCCTCCATCCCGACCACCGTGACCGCCGCGACCGCGCCGGCCACTCCGGTCGCCGCGGCCGACGTCGTGCACCTGACCGCCGCGGCCACGGCGGCGGCGATCGCCGCGGGCGAGCTGAGCGCCGTCGAGGCGACCCAGGCCGCACTCGACCGCATCGCCAAGGTCGACGACACCATCCACGCCTTCCTCCACGTCGACACCGAGGGCGCGCTGGCCGCGGCCCGCTCCGTCGACGAACGCCGCGCCGCCGGGGAGCGGCTCGGCCCGCTCGCCGGGGTGCCGCTGGCGCTCAAGGACGTCCTGACCGCCCGCGGGATGCCGACCACCTGCGGCAGCCGAATCCTCGAGGGCTGGCACGCGCCGTACGACGCGACCGTGGTGGGCCGGCTGCGCGCGGCGGACGTCGTCCTGCTCGGCAAGGTCAACATGGACGAGTTCGCGATGGGCTCGTCCACGGAGAACTCGGCCTACGGGCCGACGCGCAACCCGTGGGACACCACCCGCATCCCCGGCGGCAGCAGCGGCGGCAGCGCGGCCGCGGTCGCCGCCTTCGAGGCGCCGCTGGCGATCGGCACCGACACCGGCGGCTCCATCCGCCAGCCGGCCGCGGTCTGCGGGCTGGTCGGGGTGAAGCCGACCTACGGCGGCGTGAGCCGCTACGGCCTGGTCGCCTTCTCCAGCTCGCTGGACCAGGCCGGCCCGCTGGCCCGCACGGTCACCGACGCGGCGCTGCTGCACGCCGCGATCGCCGGCCACGACCCGCTCGACTCCACCAGCGTGGACGTGCCGGTGCCCGCGGTCGTCGAGGCGGCGGGCCGGCGCGACATCCGCGGCCTGCGGATCGGCGTCGTACGGGAGCTTGCCGGCGAGGGCTACGACCCCGGGGTGCAGGCCGCCTTCGCCGCCGCCGTCGAGACGCTCACCGAGCTTGGCGCCGAGGTCGTCGAGGTGAGCTGCCCGCACTTCACCTACGCGCTGGCGGCCTACTACCTGATCGCGCCGAGCGAGTGCTCGTCCAACCTGGCCCGCTTCGACGCGATGCGGTTCGGGCTGCGGGTCGGCGACGACGGCCAGGNCGGCGCCGAGGAGGTCATGAGCCGCACCCGCGAGGCCGGTTTCGGCCCGGAGGTGAAGCGGCGGATCATTCTCGGCACCTACGCGCTGTCCTCGGGCTACTACGACGCCTACTACGGCCAGGCGCAGAAGGTCCGCACGTTGATCAGCCGGGACTTCGCCGCGGCGTACGAGCGGGTCGACGTGCTGGTCTCGCCGACCACCCCGACCCCGGNGTTCCCGCTCGGGTCGAAGGTGGACGACCCGGTCGCCATGTACCTGTCGGACCTGTGCACCATCCCGTCGAACCTGGCCGGCGGCCCGGCGATGAGCCTGCCCGCGGGCCTGNCCGACGGGCTGCCGGTGGGCATCCAGATCATGGCGCCGCCGTTCGCCGACGATCGGCTCTACCTGGTCGGTGGGGCGTTGGAGGAGGCCCTGGACGCCCAGCGCGGGCACTCGCTGCTCGACGAGGCCCCCGCGCTGTGACCGGCCAGGAGGCGCGGACCGCCCAGGAGGTGCGGACCGGCCGCCAGGAGGTGCGGACCGGACGGGGGACGGGGCAGGACGAAGGGGGTCGGCGATGGTGAGTCTGCGCAGCGGGCGGCAGGACCGTCTGCTGGTCGTCGTGGTCTGGCTGCTGACCGTCGTGGTGCTGGGCCTCGGCATCGCCACGGTGAACCCGATCCTGCTCGTCTGGGGCGTGCTGGGCCTGCCGGCCGCGGTGTTCCTCAGCTACGTGCACCTGCGCGACACCCGCCCGCCCGCCGGACCCGCCGGTCCCGCCGGTCCCGCCGGACCGATTGGCGCTGAGCCCGCCTCCGCCGAGCCCACCTCCGCCGAGCCCGGTTCCGGTGCCGGCTCCGGGGAGGACCCGCTGTCATGACCGGCCGACCCGCGCAACCAGCGACCCACGAGGAGAACCCCCGGTGAGCACTGCGGCTCCCGCCAGCGCGCTGCCCTCCTACGCCGACGCGCTCGCCCGTTACGAGCCGGTGATCGGGTTGGAGACGCACGTCGAGCTCGGCACCGTCTCCAAGATGTTCTGCGGCTGTCCCACNGCCTTCGGCGCCGAGCCCAACACCCAGGTCTGCCCGGTCTGCCTCGGCCTGNCCGGCGCGCTGCCGGTGGTCAACGAGGCGGCGGTGCGGTTCGCCGTCATGATCGGCCTCGCGCTGCACTGCGACATCGCGTCCTGGTGCCGGTTCGCCCGCAAGAACTACTTCTACCCGGACATGCCGAAGAACTTCCAGATCAGCCAGTACGACGAGCCGCTGTGCACGGACGGCTGGCTCGACGTCGAGGTCGACGGCGAGGTGCACCGGGTCGGGATCACCCGCGTGCACATGGAGGAGGACACCGGCAAGTCGCTGCACGTCGGCGGCGCCACCGGTCGCATCCACGGGGCGACCCACTCGCTGGTCGACTACAACCGGGCCGGGATCCCGCTCGTCGAGATCGTCACCGAGCCCGACGTCCGCTCGCCGGAGGTGGCCCGCGCCTACGTCGACGAGCTGCGCGAGCTGATCCGTGCCCTCGACGTGTCCGACGTGCGGATGGAGCAGGGCTCGCTGCGCTGCGACGCGAACGTCTCGCTGCGCCGGCGCCCCGCCCCCGGCGAGCCCGACGCGCCGTTCGGCACCCGCACCGAGACGAAGAACCTCAACTCGCTGCGGTCGGTGGAGCGGGCCGTGCGCTACGAGATCTCCCGCCAGGCCGGGCGGCTCGACGACGGCGAGCGGATCCTGCAGGAGACCCGCCACTTCGACGAGGCGTCCGGGCGGACGTCGCCGGGCCGGTCCAAGGAGGAGGCGACCGACTACCGGTACTTCCCGGAACCGGACCTGACCCCGCTGGCGCTGCCCGAGCAGTACGTCGACGAGCTGCGCGCCGGCCTGCCGGAGCTGCCCGCGGCGCGGCGCGCCCGGCTCGTCGCCGAGCACGGCTACACCGGGCGAGACCTGACGGACATGCGCAACGCCGGCGTGCTGGACCTGGTGGAGCAGACCGTGGCCGCCGGGGCGACCCCCGCCGCGGCGCGCAAATGGTGGCTCAACGAGCTGGCCCGTCGCGCCGCCGACGCCGGCAGCCAGCCGAGCGAGCTCGCGATCAGCCCGGCCGACGTCGCGCGGATCACCGTGCTCGTCGCCGGCGGCGAGCTCACCGACGCGCTCGCCCGCAAGGTCATCGACGGAGTGCTGGCGGGGGAGGGCACCCCGGACGAGGTCGTCGCCGGGCGCGGCCTCGCCGTCGTCGCGGACGACGGAGCGCTCACCGCGGCGGTCGACGCCGCCATCGCCGCGGCGCCGGACATCGCCGAGAAGGTCCGCGGCGGCAAGGTCAACGCCGTTGGCCCCCTCGTCGGCGCGGTGATGAAGGCGATGCGAGGCCAGGCGGACGCGGCGAGCGTGCGCGGCCTGCTGCTGGAGCGCCTCGGCGCGTCCTGACCGCCGGGACGAGCGGGCCCGCAGCGGCGGGCCTGTTCTGCACGGTCGAGGAGTGGGCCCGGACCGCGGGGGGCCGGCAGGTTGCGGTGCGTTCTGCACGGTCTGAGCCGGCGGACCGTACTCGGCGTGCCGCATCCGTTGTCCCGTGTACCGCCCCCGGCGGCCGTCGCCGCGCTTGCCCGCCCGCCCGCGCCAACCCCGCGTCGGGCGCCTTCGTCGGTGACCGGGGGCTGCGGCGGGCCCGGGTCGTCGGCGACGCCGTCCGGGGCCGCTCCGGCCTGTGCGGGTCGCTCGATATGATCGCTCTCGCGGTCATCGTGGGGCCTTGCGCTTTTTCGTGGCCGACAATCCCGATTCGGGGGATGTCGCCCGGTTGGGCGTAGTCATTCGGGTTCGGGGTGTCAGGCGCGGGTGCCGAAGGTTGCCCCGGCGTAGCCCGGGCCCGGGAAGACCACGTTTTCCGTCCGTGTNGGACCCGCGTGTCGAGTTGCCGACGCCGACCGGCGCGTCGGATGCGCAGTGCCGGAGGCCTTCGTAGGGTGGGTCTCCGATCGGGCAGTCGTCTGCGAGGGGAGGCGTCTCGTCATGCCCCTCACTCCGTCCGGATTCACCGCGTCGACCTCGCGCCGCCGTGGCCGTGGCCGGCGCCGGGCGATCATCGCCGCCGTGGTGGTCGTCGTCCTGGCCGCCGCCAGCGGGGTCGGCTACGTCCTGAAGAACCGGTCCGACGAGCGGGCGGCCGACCACCGGGCCCAGGCCGCGGCCGCGGCCTACCTCGTCGCCTGGCGAACCCTCACCACCACCGGCGGGACGGCGACCCGCACCCCGGCCGGCTCGGCGTCCGCGGCCGGGGCAGTCCCGGGCGGCGGGAGCGGCGCGGCCGCGTCACCGGCCGCGGCCGGTGCGGGTGCGGGTGCCGGAGCCAGCGGGTCAGCCGCGGCCGGCAACCGTGACGGGGCCGGTCGGGCCGCGGTGAGCGCGGTGACCGTGCCCGGCAGCATCGACGTGGCCGCCCTGCTGACCGCGATGGCCGACGTGCGGGATCGGCTCCTGGTCACCGGCGCCACCTACACCGCGGGGTCGATCGACCGCAACGGCACGACGGCGACCGCGCCCTACCTGGCCCGACTCGACCTGTCCGGCCTGCCGGCGCCGCTGGAGTACGCGGGCGTGCTGAACCTCGTCGACACCGGCCGGGGCTGGAAGGTCCGGGCGGAGCCGGCGTCCGTGCATCCCGCCCTGCGCCCCGGGCTGCACCTGGACCGGACCGCCTCGACCGGCCACCGCGGCGACCTGCTCGCCGCCGACGGCCAGCCGCTGCGCGACTCCGGGGACCTCGCCAGCAACCTCGTCGGCCGCACCGATCCGCTGTCCGGGTTGCAGCGCGTCTACGACGACCGGCTGCGCGCCCAGGGCGGCGCCGTGGTCGTGCGCGACGCGCGGGGCACCACCGTCCAGACGCTGCACACCTACCCGATGACCGACGGCGAGTCGGTCCGCACGACCCTCGACCTGCGGGTCCAGCAGGCCGCCGAGACGGCGCTCGCGACCGCCGCCCGACCCACCGCGGCGATGGTCGCCGTCGACACCCGCACCGGCGGCGTGCTGGCGCTGGCGAACCACCCGCCGAGCGGGGCGAGCCGCGCCGTGCGCGGCAAGTACCCGCCGGGCTCCACCTTCAAGATCGTGACGGCCACCGCCGCGCTGATGAACGGCAAGTCGGCGAACACCCCGCTGGACTGCACCCAGACGGTCAGCGTGGGCGGGCGGACCTTCCAGAACTCCGAGTCCGAGCAGTTCGGGCCCATCCCGCTGCGGACCGCTTTCGCCAAGAGCTGCAACACCGCCTTCATCCGGCTGGAGGAGTCGCTGCCGTCCGACGCGCTGGAGAAGGCCGCCGCGCTCTACGGCTTCGACGGCCGGGCGCCGCTGGACATCGCCAGCGTCGGCGGGAGCTTCCCGACCCCGCGCGACTCGGTCGAGTCCGCCTCGGCGTCGATCGGACAGGCCCGCATCGAGGCCTCGCCCCTGCAGATGGCGAGCGTGGCGGCGGCCGTCGCCAGCGGCACCTGGCGCCAGCCGTTCGTCACCGGCCAGCCGGCGCGCAGCAACGCCATCCCGCCCGCGGTGCTCCCGCCGCTGCGGGACTTCATGCGGGCCGTCGTCACCGAGGGGACCGCCGCGAGTGTGCCGATGCCCGGCGAGGTCCATGGCAAGACCGGCACGGCCGAGTACGCCGACGGCGACCCGCCGCCCACCCACGCCTGGTTCGTCGGTTACCGAGGTGACGTGGCCTTCGCCGTCGTCGTCGAGGACGGCGGCTTCGGCGCCGAGACGGCGGCCCCGGTCGCCGCCCGCTTCCTGACCGCGCTCGACGGCGGCGCGGTGGCCGCGCCCGGCTCCGGCGGCCGCTGATCCGCAGGTCGCGGCCCCGCCGGCAGGAGCTGCGGGGCGGCGACCTGCGGTCGCTGCTTGACGTACGGCCCGAACTCCGGCACGGTATGTCTGTGCACAGTCAGATTCTCGTACGTTCAGAGCGCGCGTAGTCGACGATCTCGACCCCGTGCGCCGCCCCTCAGTGCCCTAGGCACGAGGGGCTTTTTCGTGCCCAGCCCAGTTTCGTGATCCAGCACAGTTTCGTGATCCAGCCCCATTGCGCGCGCCCCCGCGTTCCGCNCGCCGAGACCACCCGCTGTCGCAGATTCCCGGCCTGTCAAGGAAGACGCCCAGATGACACGAGAGATCACCGGAGCCCAGTCGCTCGTCCACTCGCTCGAAGCGGTCGGAGCCGATGTGGTCTTCGNCATCCCCGGCGGCGCGATCCTGCCCGCCTACGACCCGTTGTTCGACTCCACCCGGGTGCGCCACATCCTCGTCCGTCACGAGCAGGGTGNCGGCCACGNGGCCGAGGGGTACGCGCAGGCCACCGGGCGGGTGGGGGTGTGCATGGCGACGTCCGGCCCGGGGGCGACGAACCTGGTCACCCCGATCGCGGACGCCTACATGGACTNGGTGCCGATGGTCNCGATCACCGGGCAGGTGGCCAGCGCCGCGATCGGGACGGACGCCTTCCAGGAGGCGGACATCTGCGGCATCACCCTGCCCATCACCAAGCACAACTTCCTCGTCCAGTCCGTCGACGACATCCCGCGGACGATCGCCGAGGCGTTCCACCTGGCGGGCACCGGGCGCCCCGGTCCCGTCCTGGTCGACCTGCCCAAGGACATCCTGCAGTCGGTCACGTCGGTGCTGCCGCACGAGATCTGGCCCCCCACGCTCGACCTGCCCGGCTACCGCCCGATCACCCGGCCGCACAACAAGCAGGTGCGGGAGGCGGCGAAGCTGATCAGCGCGTCCCGGCGTCCGGTGCTGTACATCGGCGGCGGCGTGCTCAAGGCGCGCGCCGNCGCGGAGCTGCGCACGCTGGCGGAGATGACCGGCATCCCGGTGGTCACCACGCTGATGGCCCGCGGCGCCTTCCCCGACTCGCACCCCCAGCACCTGGGCATGCCCGGCATGCACGGCTCGGTCGCGGCGGTGACCGCGCTGCAGAAGGCGGACCTGCTCATCACCCTCGGCGCCCGCTTCGACGACCGGGTCACCGGCCGGCTGGCCTCGTTCGCGCCGAAGGCCGCGATCATCCACGCCGACATCGACCCCGCCGAGATCGGCAAGAACCGGACCGCCGACGTGCCCATCGTCGGTGACTGCCGAGAGGTGATCAACGAGCTGATCGCCGCCCTGGCCGCCGAGCCCCGCCCGGAGCTCGACGCCTGGTGGCACACCCTGGACGGCTGGCGGCGCACCTACCCGCTGGGCTACGACACCCCGGCCGACGGCTCCCTGGCCCCGCAGCATGTCATCGAGCGGCTCGGCCGCATCTCGGGCCCGGAGACGATCTTCGCGGCCGGGGTCGGTCAGCACCAGATGTGGGCCGCCCAGTTCATCTCCTACGAGCACCCCTACACCTGGCTGAACTCCGGTGGCGCCGGGACGATGGGCTTCGCCGTTCCGGCGGCGATGGGCGCCAAGGTCGGCCGCCCGGACACCACCGTGTGGGCGATCGACGGNGACGGCTGCTTCCAGATGACCAACCAGGAGCTCGCCACCTGCGCACTGGAGGNCATCCCGATCAAGGTCGCGGTCATCAACAACGGCTCGCTCGGCATGGTCCGGCAGTGGCAGACCCTGTTCTACGACAAGCGCTACTCGAACACCGAGCTCGGCACGCACCCGGGGTCGCCGCGGACCGGGGTCAAGCGGGTGCCCGACTTCGTCCGCCTCGCCGAGGCGCTCGGCTGCGTCGGTCTGCGCTGCGACTCGGCCGCCGAGGTCGACGCGACGATCGAGAAGGCGATGGCGATCGACGACGCCCCCGTGGTCGTGGACTTCGTCGTCCACCCCGACGCCATGGTCTGGCCGATGGTCGCCGCCGGCGCGAGCAACGACGAGATCCGGGTCGCCCGCGATCTCGCGCCCGACTTCGACTACTCCGGGGACGCCGAGGTGAACCTGTGACGGCCCCCGACCCGACCCCCGACCCCAGGAGCGCGACGTCATGACCCGGCACACCCTGTCCGTGCTGGTGGAGAACAAGCCGGGGGTGCTCGCCCGGGTCTCCGGCCTGTTCTCCCGGCGCGGGTTNAACATCGAGTCGCTCGCCGTCGGCCCGACCGAGCATCCGGACGTCTCCCGGATGACGATCGTCGTCGCGGTCGAGGACCTGCCGCTGGAGCAGGTCACCAAGCAGCTCAACAAGCTCGTCAACGTCCTGAAGATCGTCGAGATGGACACGTCGGTCTCGGTGCAGCGCGAGCTGATGCTGGTCAAGGTCCGCGCCGAGGCGTCCNTCCGATCGCAGGTGCTGGAGACNGTCGCCCTGTTCCGTGCGAAGGTGGTCGACGTCGCCCCGGACGCCGTCACGATCGAGGCGACGGGCACCCGCGACAAGCTGGACGCCCTCATCCGGATGCTGGAACCGTTCGGGATCCGGGAGCTCGTCCAGTCCGGCATGGTGGCGCTCGGCCGCGGCTCGCGTTCGATCACCGATCGCAGCCTGCGCGCCGTCGACCGGTCGGCCTGACCGGTCGCCCCGTTCCACCCGTTCTGCCCGTTCCGCCAGTTCTGCCCGTCCCACTCGTTCCACCCGCTTCACCCGGCCCGGCCGGCCGGGGCGTCCCGGCGCGTCCCGCGGCGATCCTGGTCGGGCCGCGCCCGCACCTCCCATCACTCAACGAGGAGACACCCCCACGATGGTCGAGATCTACTACGACGACGACGCGTCGCTCGACGTNCTGGCCGGCCGCAAGGTCGCCGTCATCGGTTACGGCAGCCAGGGCCACGCGCACGCGCTGAACCTGCGCGACAGCGGCGTCGACGTGCGGGTCGGCCTGCCCGCGGACAGCCGCAGCCGGGCGAAGGCCGCCGAGGAGGGCCTGCGCGTGCTCACCCCGGCGGAGGCGTCCGCCGAGGCCGACATCATCATGCTGCTCACCCCGGACACCACCCACCNCAAGATCTACGCCGACTCCATCGCCCCGCACCTGAGCGAGGGCAAGGCGCTGGCGTTCGGGCACGGGTTCAACATCCGCTACGGGCTCATCGAGCCGCCGGCGGGCGTCGACGTGTTCATGGTGGCGCCGAAGGGCCCCGGCCACCTGGTGCGCCGGGTGTTCGAGGAGGGCAAGGGCGTGCCCGTCCTCGTCGCCGTCGAGAACGACGCCTCCGGCAACGCGCTCGCCGTCGCGCTGGCCTACGCCAAGGGCATCGGCGGCACCCGCGCCGGGGCGCTGCGCACCACCTTCACCGAGGAGACCGAGACCGACCTGTTCGGTGAGCAGGCGGTGCTCTGCGGCGGCGCCAGCGCGCTGGTTCAGGCCGGCTTCGAGACGCTGGTCGAGGCGGGTTACACCCCCGAGGTCGCCTACTTCGAGTGCCTGCACGAGCTCAAGCTCATCGTCGACCTCATGTACGAGGGCGGCATCTCGCAGATGCGCTACTCGATCTCGGACACGGCCGAGTACGGCGACGTCACCCGCGGTCCGCGCGTGGTCACCCCGGCCGTCAAGGCCGAGATGCGCAAGATCCTCGACGAGATCCGGGACGGCACGTTCGCCCGCGAGTGGGTCGCCGAGGACGACAACGGCCGGCCGAACTTCACCAAGCTCGTGGAGGAGGGCAAGCAGCACCCGATCGAGCAGGTCGGCGCCAAGCTGCGCCCGCTGATGTCCTGGATCGCCAAGTAGGTCGCCGGACGCCGGTGCCGGGCGCCGCCGCCGGATGGTGGCGGAGCCCGGCCGCCGAACGGCGAGGACAGTCGGACCACATCGCCGGGATCGCGCATTTCCGTCGGGACCGGTGCGCAAAGCGTTCGGCGGGCGCAGTCCGCGTCGGTAGGCTGGGCCCGCCGCGCCACCCGGCGCAGTCCACACGCTCACCACCGCCAGGCCGACGGCCACGTGATCACACCTCGTTCCGCGCGTCGCCTCCGGCCTGACCAGAGGTTGCTAGGAGAGGTCCTGTGCCCGTCGTACTCGTTGCCGAGGAGCTGTCGCCGGCCGGGCTGGAGGTGCTGTCCGGGGACTTCGAGCTTCGTCACGTCGACGGCGCCGACCGGTCGGCCCTCCTGCCCGCGATCGCCGACGTCGACGCCGTGATCGTTCGTTCCGCCACCAAGATCGACGCGGAGGCGCTCGCGGCGGCGAGCCGGCTCAAGGTCGTCGCCCGGGCCGGCATCGGCCTGGACAACGTCGACGTCGCCGCCGCCACCCAGCGCGGCGTCATGGTCGTCAACGCGCCGACGTCGAACATCGTCAGCGCCGCCGAGCACGCGATCGCGCTGCTGCTCGCCGTCGCCCGCCGGGTCCCGGCGGCCAACCAGTCGCTGCGCGGCGGGGAGTGGAAGCGGTCGAAGTTCTCCGGCGTCGAGCTGGTCGAGAAGACGCTCGGCGTCGTCGGCCTCGGCCGCATCGGCGTCCTCGTCGCGCAGCGGCTCGCCGGCTTCGGCATGAAGGTCATCGCCTACGACCCGTACGTGTCGGTAGCGCGCGCCTCCCAGCTCGGCGTCAGCCTCGTCGACCTGGACGAACTGCTGCAGCGCAGCGACGTGATCACGATCCACCTGCCCAAGACGCCCGAGACGCTCGGCCTGATCGGCGCCGACGAGCTCGCCCGGACCAAGCCCGGCGTCATCATCGTCAACGCCGCCCGCGGCGGGCTCGTCGACGAGGCGGCGCTCGCCGAGTCGATCGCCTCCGGGCATGTCGGCGGCGCCGGCATCGACGTCTTCGTCACCGAGCCGACGACCGCGTCGCCGCTGTTCGGGCTCGACAACGTCGTCGTCACGCCGCATCTCGGCNCCTCCACCCAGGAGGCCCAGGACAAGGCCGGACTCGCCGTCGCCCGCTCGGTGCGTCTCGCGCTGCAGGGCGAGTTCGTGCCGGATGCGGTCAACGTGCAGGCCGGCGGAGTGGTGGCCGAGGACGTTCGCCCTGGCCTGCCGCTCGCCGAGAAGCTGGGGCAGCTGTTCTCGGGCCTCGCCGGCGGGCTCGCCGCCGCCATCACCGTCGAGGTCCGCGGGGAGATCGCGGTCCACGACGTCTCGGTGCTCCAGCTCGCCGCGCTCAAGGGCGTCTTCACCGACGTCATCGAGGAGCAGGTCACCTACGTCAACGCCCCCCTGCTGGCCAAGGAGCGCGGCGTCGAGGTCGCCCTGGAGACCTCCGAGGAGGGCTCCAGGGACTACCGCAACCTGGTGACCGTCCGTGGCGTGCTCGCCGATGGCACCCCGGTGTCGGTCAGTGGGACCCTCNTCGGGTCCCGGCAGGTCGAGAAGATCACCGCCATCGACGGCTTCGAGGTCGACATCCGACCCGAGGCGCACCTGGCCTTCTTCCGCTACGAGGACCGGCCCGGCATCGTCGGCGCGGTCGGCGCCCTGCTCGGCGAGGCGAACATCAACATCGCCAGTGCTCAGGTGNGCCGGATCCAGGCGGGTGGGGAGGCGCTGATGTCGTTGTCGCTGGACGACGCGGTCGCCCCCGACATCCTCGCCGACATCGCGAAGATCATCGGTGCTTCCTACGCGCGCGCGGTCAGCATCCAGGCCGAGTAGCGATCCGGGCCGAGCGGCGCCGGACCGGCTGACCGGCAGTCCGGGCCCNCACGCCGGGATCGGGTGGGTGGCAGTTCGGGCCCGCGCGCCGGGACCGGGTGGGTGGCAGTCCGGGCCCGACCCCCCGGGATCGGGTGGCCGGTCGGTGCCGGTCGGCGCCGGGCTGCCGGGCCGGGTCGGNGGCACCCCGGTGGGGGCGCACCGCGGCGGCAGGCTGGCGGGCCCGCCGACGGTGCCGCGACGGCGCGGCGGTCGACTGCCGTCGGGGCCTCGCGACGCCGCAGGTGGGTCGTCGGCGGCGGCCGGTCGGGGCCGCCCACCGGCCCGGCGCGGCGGTGCCGGCCGCCCGGTTCCCGCCCGGAGGTGCCTGGAGTGATCTTTACGCCGAACAGGCGGCCTCAGCTGGGTGTCGGGTTTACCGTGGCTAGCATGGCGTCGCGGCATCAGGACCCGTTCGAGGGGCTTCGCCTGGATGAGCGATTCGTCCGGGGAGCCCGCTTCCTCGAGCCGTCCGCGGCCGAACGCAGCCGGCAGCACGGCCGGACCGCATCCGGTCGTTGCCAGGTCGTCCCCGCTCCCCGCGGGCTGCCCGGGTTCTTCCACCGGCTCGTGTCGCCGCCGAAGCCGCCGGGACGCTCACGGCAGATCGCCCAGATGGTCACCTTCGTCGCCATCATCGTCGGGATGATCACGATCACGGTGGTGGCCCTGCGGCAGACGGCGACCCGGGGCGGCCCGGGCACCGCCACCCGCCTGGCCGCACCGACCGCGGCACAGGGTGGCGCGGCGAGCGCCGCGGGTGCGAGACCCGCGGTCACCGGCTCTCTGACCGGCCCTCCCGCCGGTTATGCGGTCGCCCCGACGCTGCTGGCCGCCCTGCACCGCGGCGACTGCCTGAACTGGGCGCCCTACCCGGCCGGCGTGTCCGTGCCGATGGTCCCGGTGGTCCCGGTCCGGGTGGGCTGCGACCGGCCGCACATCGACGAGGTCACCCGGCTGGTGAACCTCGCGCCGCTGTTCGGCCGCTGGCCCGGTGCGTCGGCGGTGACCCAGGCGGCGGAGACGCGTTGCGCCGGGGCGCTGCGGGACTTCGCCGGGGCCATCGACGCCACCCCGCACTACATCGTCGGCACGATCTACCCGTCCGAGCCGAGCTGGCAGGATGGTGCGCGCTCGGTCGCCTGTACGGTGCGCACCGACGACCTGCGGGCCCGCACCGGCCCGTTCCGGGTCATCGGTTCGATCGGCGCCTGAGGGCGCGAGCGCGCCGCGCCGCGCCGGCTCACCACCGACCTATCGGGCCGACATCGGGTACTGTTTATCCGCGATGCGTGCGCTGCTCCTCCTTAGCCGCCGCGGCGGGGCCTGATCCAGCTGGCTTCCCCGTCGCGGTGTTCTCGTGCGCCAGCGTCGGGATCCTCGCGGTCATGGTGGCCCGGCGGTCACGCCCAGCCCGGGCGGCCGCCCGTCCGGCGCCGCGGAGGATCTGCCGGCCCCCAAGTCCCCTGTGCGATCGTGAGATCCGGTCGACGTGGGGCTCTTCCGAGGAAGCAGGAGCACGATGACCACGCAGCAGCCGTCCGGCATGCCGATCGAGAAGTACCAGGCGTTCACCCCCGTGTCGCTGCCGGACCGGACCTGGCCCGAGAAGTCGATCGTCCGCGCCCCGCAGTGGTGCAGCGTCGACCTGCGCGACGGCAACCAGGCGCTGATCGACCCGATGACCCCCGCGCGCAAGATGCAGATGTTCGAGCTGCTGGTCGCGATGGGCTACAAGGAGATCGAGGTCGGGTTCCCCGCCGCGAGCCAGACGGACTTCGACTTCATCCGCCAGCTCATCGAGTCCGACCGCATCCCGGATGACGTCACCATCCAGGTGCTGACCCAGGCGCGCGAGGAGCTGATCGAGCGCACCGCAGCCTCCCTGGTGGGGGCCGACCGGGCGCTGATCCACCTGTACAACTCGACGTCCACGCTGCAGCGCCGCGTCGTGTTCGGCCTGGACCGGGCCGGCGTCACCGAGATCGCCGTGCAGGGGGCGCGCTGGTGCGTCCAGTACGCCGAGAAGCTGCTCGAGGGCACCGACGTGCNCTGGCAGTACAGCCCGGAGTCGTTCACCGGTACCGAGCTGGACTACGCCGTCGAGGTGTGCGAGGCGGTCATGGACGTGTGGTCGCCGACGCCGCGGCAACCGGTGGTGCTGAACCTGCCGGCGACGGTCGAGATGTCGACGCCGAACGTCTACGCCGACCAGATCGAGTGGGTCGGGCGGAACCTGACCCGGCGTGACGCGGTGATCCTCTCGCTGCANCCGCACAACGACCGGGGCTGCGCGGTCGCCGCGGCGGAGCTCGGCGTGCTGGCCGGTGCGGACCGGGTCGAGGGCTGCCTGTTCGGCAACGGTGAGCGTACCGGCAACGTCTGCCTGGTCACCCTCGGTCTGAACCTGTTCTCGCAGGGCATCGATCCGATGATCGACTTTTCGGACATCGACGGGGTCCGCCGGGCGGTCGAGTACTGCAACCAGCTGCCCGTGCACCCCCGCCATCCCTACGGNGGCGACCTCGTCTACACCGCCTTCTCCGGTTCGCACCAGGACGCGATCAAGAAGGGCCTGGAGGCGATGGAGCGGACCGGCCAGACCCGGTGGGAGGTGCCCTACCTGCCGATCGACCCCAAGGACGTGGGCCNCACCTACGAGGCCGTCATCCGGGTGAACAGCCAGTCCGGCAAGGGNGGCGTCGCCTACCTGCTGAAGTCGGAGCACTCGCTGGAACTGCCGCGACGGCTGCAGATCGAGTTCTCCGGGGTTGTGCAGCGCCACACCGACACCGAGGGCGGCGAGGTCACCGCGGCGGAACTGTGGCGGATCTTCCGCGGCGAGTACTTCCTCGACGGCGCCGAGACGGCGGGCCCGCTGGAGCTGCTGGGGTCGCGGACGAACGCCGCCTCGGGGGAACGCGACGAGGTCTCGGTCTCGGTGCGGTTCGACGNCGCGGATTCGGTGATCACCGGGGTCGGCAACGGCCCCATCGACGCCTTCGTGGCCGCCCTGGCGACCCGCGGCCTGAGCGTGCGCATCCTCGACTACAACGAGCACGCGCTGGGTTCGGGTGCCGACGCTCGGGCGGCGGCCTACCTCGAGGTCTCCGTCGACGACCGGGTGTACTGGGGGGTCGGTATCGATCCCAACATCGTCACCGCATCGTTGCGGGCCGTGGTGAGCGCCGTCAACCGTGCCTCCCGTGACCGGGCGGCCCTGCCGACCTCCGAGCCGGCGGTCGCGGCGCCGAGGGATGGCGGTCGACCCGCCGCGGCACCGGTGGCCTGAGCCGGACGCGGTGGTCTGGCCGGTGGCCTGTGGCGGCCTCGTGGCTGCCACAGGCCGATCCGCCGGCCGCCGCCGGGTCGGCCACGGCGACGATCAGTCGCGGAGATCCGCCGGTTCGACGTCCCGGACGCTGCGGCGGACCTGATCCAGCATCGCCTCCGGGACGTCGGTCATGCCGTGGTCCACGCGGGCGTGGGTGTCCACGGCACGGACCAGGTCGTCCTCGGCAGACGCGACGATGCGCGTCTCGCACCCGTGAATGATCGCGCCGCAGTAGAATTCCTTCATGGCCGGCCGCCGGANGGTGATCTCCGCGGGCAGGGAATGACCCCCGGCCGCCGGGCTCGGTGACATCAGCGCCTGGGCGGTCCAATATCGGTTCCGTCTCATGTGGACATTTCCGCGAGACGCAGCATCAGACGCTCCATCCGTACCAGGCCGAGGGGTCGACCCATCTCGGTCACGATTATCACCGGGTCGAACCGACTGGCCCGGGCGCGGGTCATGGCGCGCCGCGCCACCTCCGTCACCGACTCCTCCGGACGGGCGAACAGCGTGGTGGGCACCCGGCGGGGTTCGGTACCGCCGCCGGGACCGTTGGACAGATGCAGCGCGACCGGGCGGCACCGGTTGGACACGATGATGGTCGCTCTGGGGGCCTGCTCGTCGTCGGGGCCGGCGGTGGTCGGATCTCCGCGGTTCGCGGCCGCTCGCATGGGGCAGCTCGGGCAGTCCGGCGACTGGGCGCACGAGCCCGAGTCACCCACGCGGATGGTGACCTGTTCCATGAGGCTCTCGATGCTCGCCGCCCGGTTGCTGCGCTCGGAGAGCTGCCGGATGCGCCGGGCCACCCCCGGATCGAGCTGCTGCNAGCCCTCGGACGGGCGACCGAGGAGAAATCCCTGCCCGAGGGGCACCCCGAGCGCGACGAGCATGGCCAGCTCGTCGCCCCGCTCGATGCCCTCCGCGATCACCCAGCCGTTCAGCCGGCTGGCGAAGTTGCCGACGAGCTCGGTCAGGGCGATCTTGACCTGGTCGTCGTCGATGTTGACCACCAGCGAGCGGTCCAGCTTGACGAAGTCCGGTCGGATCCGGGCGAGCTGCCGTAGCCCGGCGTAGCCGGAGCCGACGTCGTCCATGGCGACGAAGGCACCGCGATTGCGCAGCGCGCTCGCGGTGGTGGTCAGACCGGTGGTGGCGTCGAGGTCGACCGCCTCGTTGAGTTCCAGCACGAGCCGGCGCAGGTCCGCGTCCTGCCAGACCTCGGCGACCACGGGCTCGTCCAGCAGGTGCGGCAGGACGTTGACGGCCAGGAAACACCGGTCGGGAAGCCGATCACGGGCCGCGAGCGCGGCCGCGAGAACCCGGGCCTCGAGTTCGGCCGCGTGCCCGAGCCGGTCCGCCGCGGCGAATATGCGGTCGGGGGAGTGCGTCGGATGACTGTGGAAGCGGGCGAGCGCCTCATATCCCGCGATGACCCCGCGTTGCAGATCCACGATCGGCTGGAAGTACAGCGCGGGCTCGGCGGGATCGGCGAGAACCCGGGCCAGGTCGGGGTGGTCGGCCTCGCAGGCGTCCTGTTCCCCACCGGTGAGTCTCGGCGGACTCGCCGCACCCGACGCCTCGGCGCCCGCGGACGCGACCGTGCGTCGGGCGTCGGGCACCTCGCCGGATGTCTCTGCGGAGTCGCCGACATCGGAGCGGCCGCGGGATGGAGATCCCGCGGGAGTCCGCTGTCGAGTAATCATGCGCCGTGCACCCCCTCGCCTCGAAGCACGTCGCACCTGTCCTGTAAGTGAGTTTCTTACCATCTGGCCTCGACGCCGGTCGCGAGTACCGTCCGGAGTTGTGAATCCTGCGGTCTTTTGTGTGACCGGCGGGTGGCGGTCGGATTGCTGGTTGTCGTCTTTCTTGCGTCCGCCCGGCAGGGGCGGCGTGTTCTATGCGGCTGGGCCGTCGATCGTCACCGATCTGTTGTCGACCATGACAATGCACCTCACTTTCTGAGGTATCGGCGCCGCAAGGTCGGAGTGGGTGCTCCGGAGAGCACACATCAATTCGGGAACAACGAACCTGATAGCCCGCGTGCGCCGACCCGACCAGAGTTACGATCGGTAATCGTCAGGCCGCGGTGTGGTGGTCTCGCTGGTCGTCCGGCGATGCCCTGTGGTAGCGGGCNGCCTACCGGCTCATCCCACCGTGTCCGTCCGTCACCGTGCGTCCACCTCGGGTGCTGTCCGAGGACGCCCTCGTCGCGTCGTCCCGCAGTCCTGGTCGGGAAGCTCACCGCGGTGCTTCCGCGGTCCCCGCCGGGCCCCCGGCGCCGGATCGAGTCGAGCCGCTCCGATCCGCCGGTTCCGGCTACAGTCGGGCACATGAGGCTTGCGGTGATCGGCGGTGACGGGATCGGCCCCGAGGTGGTGGCGGAGGGGCTGCGGGTACTGCGGGCCGTGCACCCCAAGGTCGACACGACCGAGTACGACCTGGGCGCCCGGCGTTGGCATCAGACCGGGGAGACGCTGCCCGACGCGGTGCTCGAGGAACTGCGCGGTCACGACGCGATCCTGCTCGGCGCGGTCGGCGATCCGGGTGTTCCCAGCGGCGTGCTCGAGCGCGGCCTGCTGCTGCGCCTGCGCTTCGAGCTCGACCACCACGTCAACCTGCGGCCGGTGCGGCTGTACCCCGGGGTCGCCTCGCCGCTGGCCGGCGATCCGACGATCGACATGATCGTGGTGCGCGAGGGCACCGAGGGCCCGTACGCGGGTGCCGGTGGTGTGCTGCGGCGGGGTACTCCCCACGAGGTCGCCACCGAGGAGAGCCTCAACACCCGCTACGGCGTCGAGCGGGTCGTGCGGGACGCCTTCCGCCGCGCCGCTCGCCGCGAGCGCCGCCATCTCACCCTCGTGCACAAGAACAACGTCCTGACCAAGGCCGGCGACCTGTGGTCGCNCACGGTCGCCGAGGTGGCGCCCGAGTTTCCCGACGTGCGGGTCGACTACCAGCACGTGGACGCGGCCTCGATGTTCTTCGTGACCGATCCGGGACGGTTCGACGTCATCGTCACGGACAACATGTTCGGCGACATCATCACCGACATCGGCGCGGCGATCACCGGTGGCATCGGGCTGGCCGCCAGCGGCAATCTCGACCCCTCCGGCGCCCATCCGAGCATGTTCGAGCCGGTCCATGGCAGCGCGCCCGACATCGCCGGCAAGCAGCTCGCCGACCCGACGGCGACGGTCGCCTCCGTCGCGATGCTGCTCGACCACCTGGGGCACGCCGAGGAGGCGGCACGGGTCGAGGCCGCGGTCGCGGCGTCGCTCGCGGACCGGGTGGGTGCGGGAGCCGCGGCCCTGTCGACCCGAGAGCGCGGCGAGGACCTCGCCGCGCGGGCGGTCGGCTAGCCCGCTCGACCCGGGCCGGCGCGACCTTTGCCGCGCCGGCGTCCAGCCCCGGCGGTGCGACCGCCGGGACCGTGCCGGTCGTGCCGGCCTGCTCGCGCCGGCCTGCTCGCGCCGGCCTGCTCGTGCCGGTCGTCGTCGGTCGTCCTCGCGGCTTTCCCCGCCGCGCGGCGAGGTGGTTATCCTCGACGTGGGAGCCGTAGATCCGGTAGACGGCAGCCGACGGGGCCCACCACGGCGATGATCGGCGAATTCGTCATCCCTGTTCGGTTCGTCGATCCTGGCCTGGAGTGCGCTGTGCCCATCACCCCCACCTCGAAGATCTGGATGAGTGGCGAGCTCGTCGATTGGGACGACGCCCGCATCCACGTGCTCAACCCGACCCTGCACTACGGCTGGGGCGTGTTCGAGGGCATCCGCTGTTACGAGACGGCGGAAGGTCCCGCCGTCTTCCGGCTGTCGGATCACATCGCCCGCCTCTACCGCAGTGCGAAGATCTACGTGATGGAGCCCTCCTTCACCCAGGAGGAGGTGGTGGNGGCCACCAAGGAGACCATCGCTGTCAACGACATCTCCTCCTGCTACATCCGGCCCCNGGTCTACCTCGGCTACGGGGAGATGGGTCTCAACCCGCTGCCCTCGCCCGTCGAGGTGATGATCGCGGTGTGGCCGTGGGGTGCCTACCTCGGCGAGGAGGCCGAGGCGAACGGCGTGCGAGCACAGATCTCCTCCTGGAAGCGGAACGACCCCAACATCNCCCCGCCGGCGGCGAAGGCGTCCGGGCAGTACCTGAACTCGTCCTTGGCGAAGGNCGCGGCAGTGAAGGCGGGTTACGACGAGGCCATTCTGACGAGCCCGAACGGCCATATCGCGGACGGCACCGGGGAAAATGTCTTCATCGTCTCCGGCCGTCAGGTCATCACTCCGCTGCTGACCGACGGGCCGCTGGGCGGCATCACCCGCGCCTCGATCATGCAGATCGCCGCCGACCAGGGCTACGAGGTGGTCGAGCAGCACGTCGTGCGCACCGACCTCTACCTGGCCGACGAGGCGTTCTTCACCGGGACGGCGGCCGAGATCGTGCCGATCGTCTCAGTCGACGACCGGCAGGTCGGGGCGGGCAAGCCCGGCCCGGTGACTCGCGAGCTGCTGGAGATCTTCCACCGGGCCACGCGAGGTGAACTGGATCGCTACCGATCCTGGAACGAGCTGGTCCGCAACTAGGCGGAGCCGCGCTGCGTCGCCCGCCGTCGAGGCACACCGGTGCACGCGGCCGCGGGATGCCTCGGCGGAGTCCACGTGCGGGCTTCCTGGCGACGGTTGGGCCCGTCCTGGCAAGCGGATGGGCCCGCTTTGGCCGCATTAATACCGATTAGCGGAGTGGTCGAGGTCACAACGAGGTCACGGTAATTCCCGTTTCGCTCTGGCCAATGGGCTCCGCGGCGCCTACCGTCGCGAGTAGCGGGTTTCACGAATGCACAAGCGCCGTGCGGGCAGCGCGGAGCCTGTGGACGGCATTACCGCTGCGGACGGCCCCGTCGACGCCGGCGGGTACCGGCGGCCCTGGATGGTATGCCGAGGTTTCGGACGGTATAGCGGGGTTCGGAGGGCATCGTGNGTGTGTCGGAGGGGATGAGCTCCCTTGTTCTCATGATCGGTCCGGGCCACACGCTCCGCCAGGCTGCGCGGCTGATGGCCGCTCGCAAGGTGGGCGCGGCGGTCGTCCACGACGCGGACAGTCAGGGCTACGGAATTCTCACCGAACGGGACATTCTCCGTTCGATCGCGGCGGAACAGGATCCGGATGTCGAGATCGCCGGCGATCACCTCACCCGCGATGTCGTCTTCGCCGATCCAGCCTGGTCGCTCGACGACGCGGCAGCCGCGATGCTGCGCGGAGGATTTCGTCATCTTATCGTCACGTCGGGTGGTGGAGTGGCCGGAATTCTTTCCATGCGCGACGTGGTGCGGTGCTGGAGTGACCAACATATAACGGTATGATGCGTCCGTGACGTACGCCAAGGATGTTCCCGATGCGCCGTCCACTTCGGACCGGCAAACCCCNGTGGCTGTGGAACATCAGGTGGAGCAACGGCGCTACGGTCACCGCATGCACGACAATGAGGCGGTCGCCCTGCTCCGAGCGACCACGCTGCTGAAGGAGTTGGACGAGGAGGACCTGCTGCGGCTCGCCTCACGGGCGGTCACGCGGCGATTCCGCCGCGGGCAGGTCGTCTTCACCGAGGGTGAGCCAGGAGACACCCTCCTCGTGGTCGCCACGGGGCGGCTCAAGGTGCTCACGAAGGCCGACGACGGGCGCGATCACGTGCTGAACATCGCCGGCCCCCGAGAGACGCTGGGCGAACTCAACATCGTCGAAGCCGGGACGAGATCCGCCAGTGTCGAGGCCCTGGAACCCAGCACGGCGTTGGTTCTCGACCGGGCCGCCGTATGGGAGCTTGTCCGGGAACGCCCGGCCGTCGCCGAGCAGCTCATCCGGGCGCTCGTCGCCCACGTCCGGCGGCTCACCGGCGCCAACGCCGACCTCGTCTTCCTCGACCTGCCACGCCGGGTGGCGAAGCTGTTGCTGTTGCGGATGCGAGAAGCAGGCCGGCCGGTGATCGAGCTCGGCCTCACCCAGACGGAGATCGCCTCGCTGCTCGGCGGTTCCCGCCAGTCCGTCAACCAGGCATTGCGCGAGTTCGAACGGCGCACATGGATCCTGTCGGAAGGGCAGACGATCACGATCCTCCAGGTCGACCGCCTGCGCCGCTTCGCCGGAGACTGAGCAACCGAGCAGCCCCGTGGATTCGCTTCGCGAATCCACGGGGACCCCTGCTGGTGGTCGGTGCCATGGGTGGTTTCCGGGAATCGCCTTCGGCGATCCCCATGGGGGTGGGGTCGGGGCCGTGGGCGGCCTCCGGGGATCGGCTCAGCGATCCCGCGAGTGGCGGAGCTGGGTAGATTGTGGCGCGTAACACACTCGATACATGTCGAGTCTGTTACCTCGTAGGCTTGTCACCCGGCGGCGAACCCGTCTCCGTCGCGCGCTCCGGTCGCTGACCCATGGGACCGGGCGCGTGGCGGTCCCATGGTCCCCGAACCCTGCCGGACGTCGCTGCCGGAGCACGGTCCGTGCGTGACCCGGTGGGACGCGGGACGGCCGTGCCGGACGACGCGGTCCCACGGCCCCCGATCCACCGGAGAGGCGCCCCCGTGCGGCCATACGATCCCGATTCCCTGCACATCTACGACACCACCCTGCGCGACGGTACCCAGCAGGAGGGGTTGTCGCTCTCGGTCGGTGACAAGCTCGCGGTGGCCCGCCACCTCGACGACCTCGGCGTCGGCTTCATCGAGGGCGGCTGGCCGGGATCCAATCCGAAAGACGCGGAGTTCTTCGCCCGGGCCCGCACCGAGCTGACGCTGTCGACCGCGGTGTTGACCGCCTTCGGGGCGACCCGGCGCGCCGGCCGAGTGGCAGCGGACGATCCACAGGTGGCGGCCCTGCGGGAGGCCGGCACCCCGGTGGTCTGCCTGGTCGCGAAGTCGGATCTGCGGCACGTCGAGCGAGCGTTGCGCACCAGCCCCGACGAGAACCTGGCGATGATCCGGGACACCGTCGCCCACCTGCGGGCCGAGGGCAAGCGGGTCTTTCTCGACGCCGAGCACTTCTTCGACGGCTACCGCGTGCATCCCGAGTACGCCCTCGAGGTCGTCTCGGCCGCGGCCGAGGCCGGCGCCGAGGTCGTCGTGCTCTGCGACACGAACGGCGGCATGCTGCCCACCCNCATCGGCGCCGTCGTCACCGAGGTGCTCGCCAGGACCGGTGCCCGGCTGGGCATCCACTGCCACGACGACGCCGACTGCGCGGTGGCGAACACCCTGGTCGCTGTCGAGGCGGGAGTGACCCACGTGCAGGGCACGGCGAACGGCTACGGCGAGCGGTGCGGCAACGCGAACCTGCTCAGCGTCATCGCCGGCCTGGAGACCAAGCTCGGCCGCGCGGCGCTGCCACCGGGGCGGCTGCGGGAGCTCGTCCGGGTCTCCCACGCCATCGACGAGGTCACCAACTCGGTTCCGGACCCCCACCGGCCCTACGTCGGCGCCAGCGCGTTCGCGCACAAGGCCGGGCTGCACGCCAGCGCGGTCAAGATCGACCCGGACATGTACCAGCACATCGACCCGGCAGCGGTCGGCAGCGACATGCGGATGCTGGTCTCCGAACTGGCCGGCCGCGCGACCATCGAACTCAAGGGCCGCGAACTGGGGCTCGACCTGTCCCACGAGCGTGAGGCCCTCGGCCGGGTGGTGGACCTGGTCAAGNAGCGCGAGGCCACCGGGTTCGCCTACGAGGCGGCCGAGGCGTCGTTCGAGCTGCTGCTGCGTGACGAGGTGANGGGGCGCCAGCGCTTCTACACCCTGGAATCCTGGCGGGTGATCGTCGAACAGCGCTCCGACGGCCAGGTGGTCAGCGAGGCGACCGTCAAGCTCAGCTCGCACGGGGTGCGGCAGGTCGCGACGGCCGAGGGTAACGGGCCCGTCAACGCGCTCGACACCGCCCTGCGTGACGCCCTGGAGAAGTCCTACCCCGGCCTGGCCGACCTGGAGCTCGTCGACTACAAGGTCCGCATCCTCGACGGCAAGNAGGGCACCGGCGCGGTCACCCGGGTGCTGGTCGGNACCAGCGACGGGCGGTCACGGTGGGACACCATCGGTGTCGACGAGAACATCATCGCCGCTTCCTGGTCGGCTCTCGAGGACGCGGTGAACTACGGGCTGCGGCGGCAGGGCGAGCGCGCCGATCCGAACGCGACCTGACGCGCCGATCCGAACGCGACCTGAACAGCCTCGTAGCCGCCGNCAGCCGCTGATCGGCTGGCCGCGTTCACGGCTGGGGCGGCTGGGTCGGCAGAGGGACGCGCCGGCCGCTCGGGTGACGAGCCCCGACGGCACCCCCTGGCAGGCACACAGCGGCCGGCTCAGGGGGTGCCGCGGCACCGGGGGCCGCGATCGGACCGACCAGCCGCGTCCGACGGCCCGTCAGTCCTCCGGGATCTCCTCCCACCACTGGCACCACCAGTCACCGCCGACGAGGATCCGCAGCTTCGGGTGCCAGCAGTAGGTGAGGTCCTTGTCGGTGTCGAGGTAGTACAGGCAGTTGTCGCACCGTTCGTCCCCGTTGGNCTTGCCGCGCAGGATCGCGTCGTCGGCAAGGTGGCCCAGCTTGACGCTCAGCTCCTCGTCGATCGGCTTGGGCTCCGGCGCCCCGACGTCGTAGACGGGGGTGGTATCGATTTCGCTCACCGTTCTCCTTCCAATCCGGGTGTGACACGCCCGATACGGGCTCACCGCCGCCGGCGCCGGAAGTACCGGGCAGGCGGGACGCCGGGCCGCAACGGCTGCCGCCCGGTGCCTGGACCTGTCACTCGATCTGGCCCGATTCTCTGGCACACCCGGCGTTCTGGCGAACCCGATCACAGGCCGCCGCCTCGTGGTGCGCTCGCCGGACGCCCGCGGCGACGGCCGCCGGGTTCCGTCGCCCGGCTGGATACGGTCAGGGTGTGCGTATCGCGAGGTTCACCGATGGTTCGGAGCCCGGATTCGGGGTCGTCGAGGGGGCGGTCGAGGAGGGCAACGCCGTCATCTCGGTCATCGCCCCCCATCCCTTCGGCCCCNTCTCCTTCACCGGCGCCCGGCGGCCGCTCGGCGACGTCCGGCTGCTTGCTCCGGTCCTGCCCAGCAAGGTGCTCTGCGTCGGCAAGAACTATGCCGACCATGTTCGGGAGATGGGCGGTGACACCCCGCCGGAGCGCCCGATCCTGTTCCTCAAGCCGTCGACGAGCGTCTCCGGCCCGGGCGATCCGATCACGCTCCCGCCGGACAGCGACCGGGTCGACTTCGAGGGGGAGTTGGCGGTCGTCATCGGGCGACTGTGCCGGGACGTCCCCGCGGAGCGGGCCTTCGACGTGGTGCTCGGCTACACCTGCGCCAACGACGTGACGGCGCGGGATCAGCAGCAGACCGACGGCCAGTGGACCCGGGCCAAGGGACACGACTCGTTCTGTCCGATCGGTCCCTGGATCGAGACGGAGCTCGATCCCACGGACCTCTCGATCCGCACCACCCTCGACGGTGAGCTGCGGCAGAACTCCCGCACGAAGCTGCTGCTGCGCGACGTGCCCGCCCTCATCGCCGCCATGTCCGCCGCCATGACCCTGCTGCCTGGCGACGTGCTCCTGACGGGCACGCCGGCGGGGGTGGGGCCGATGCGACCGGGCCAGACCGTGGCGGTGACCGTGGAGGGCATCGGCACCCTGACCAACCCGGTGACGGCCCGCTGAGTTCCCCCGCCCGCGGGCGGGGTGGGGCATTCCTCGGTCCTGCGCCGGCCGGACAACCCGCACCGCTCTGCGGGTTGCGGGGGCTCACCCGGGCGCCTGCCCTGGTGGGGTGGCGCGGGACGGCTGCGGTGTCGGGGATGACGGGTGTGCATCGGACCCCCGGAGCGCAGACGACCCCGCGTCATGAGGTACAGTGGGCAACGCCCGAACAGGGCCCCATGGGGTATGNGGTAATTGGCAGCCCAACGGATTCTGGCTCCGTTAGTCTAGGTTCGAGTCCTGGTACCCCAGCTGCACCAAAGGTCGGAGTTGCACCGCTTCGATGGACTGCTCCGGTATCGTGTACAGTACGACGTGCACCTCAGCACGGAATAGCGAAAGTCTTGGCCCCGTCGTCTNGCGGCCCAGGACGCCGCCCTCTCAAGGCGGTAGCGCCGGTTCGAATCCGGTCGGGGCTACAACGGGTTTATCTTCCTTCTTCGCAGAGGATCAGAGATATGNCCACCTCCCAGAACTCACGATGGCCCCCGGATTTCCCTCCGGGGGCCATCGTCATGTCAGGGACCAGGTGCCGCCTACCGCACGACGGTGAGGCGGGGCATGGCAGCCGGGTGGCGGGCCATCGCGCACTCCCGGCAGCTGCAGGAGGCGGGACCGCCCCAGCCGTGCACCTCGGCCTCGGGACCGACCAGTCCACCCTGGGCCGACGCGACGAGCCGAAGCTGCGGGCGGGCCGGGTGGGTCAGGACGGCGGGCCCGGCGGGCTCGTCGGTGGCGCCGGCCGTCGACGGGCCGCCGCGTCCCGCGGTCGGCGGAACGATCGCGGACGCGGTCGAGGCTGTCAGGGCCACTGGGGGCACGGTGTCCTCCTCCATGGGCGGCCGTCCTGGGGCCACCTCGCGGACCACAGCCTGGCGGCGCGACCAAGGTTCGCGCCATGCTCCGTTGAGCCCGGTCCCGAGTGGTGCGGATGGCCTAGTCAAACCTGGGCACTGTCGCCATGCGACACCACCCTTGACAACCATGGTGCTCCCGGGTTGGAACGGTAGAAACTTGCGCGGATGTCCACCGTCAGTCCATCGACGCCCGAACGGGCCCGGCGCCGGCACGGCAGCGCCCACGCGGGTCGCGTCGCGCGCCGCGCCGGACGGCTGCGTTCGGCCGGGGCGGCGGGGCCGGAGGGCGAGGGCGGGGGATCGCAGCCGGGGATGGGCCGGCGCCTCACCGCGCTGCTCCCGCAGGGTCGCGGTCTGCCGATCGAGGACTGGACGGCCCGGCACACCCTCATGTGCCTGGTGCTGGCGATGCACCTGCCGGTCATCGTCGGCTACGCAATCTGGCAGAACCTGAGCCTCGCCCACGGGTTCCTGGCGNCCAGCCCGCCTGCCCTGCTGTTCGCCGCCGCGGTCGTGCCCGGCCGGCGCCGGGTCCGTGCCCTTGCCGCGAGCCTCGGCCTGCTGTGCTGCTCGGTCGTGCTCGTGCACATCTCCGACGGCCTCACCCCGATGTACTTCCACTTCTTCGTGGTCGTGGCGTTGATCGCGCTGTATGAGGAGTGGACGGTCTACCTGCTGGCCATCGCGTTCGTGTTCGTCGCGAACCTGGCGATGGGAAACATCGTCAGCGCCGGCGCGGCGGTGCTGGACAACGCCTGGCTGCTCGCCGGCCTGCACGCGGGTTTCATCTTCGCCCTCGCCTGCGCGCAGATGGTCTTCTGGCACTACAACGAGCAGTCCCGGNGGCGGGTGGAGCATTACCGCCAGCAGCTCTACGAGGGCCAGCAGAGCCTGATGGCCCGGCTGGAGGAGACCGACCGCATCCGCAGCGACCTCGTCGCGACNGTCTCGCACGAGTTCCGCACGCCGCTGACCGGAATCCGAGGGAACTTGCTCACCATCAAGCGGCGCCGCAACCGGCTCTCCGACGCCCAGCTCGACGATCTGCTGGATGCCGCGGTGAACTACTCCGACCGGCTCTCTCGCCTGCTGGAGAACATGCTGACGGCCGCCACGGCCACCGGCACGGACGAGACGACCATCGCCGATCTGCCGGAGGTGGTCCGGCATGTGATCGCCAACCTGTCGTACACCAGCTCGCCCAGCAGCATCACGGTGGATCTGCCGCCCGAACTACCCGTGCGGATGGCGCGGCAGGCCCTCATCCAGGTGGTGGCGAACCTGGTCGACAACGCCCTGGTGCACTCCTGGCCGGGTGCGCCCGTGCGGCTGATCGCGGGTCGGGTCGGCGACGAGGTCGTTCTCCGCGTCCGCAACCCCGGGCCCGACCTCGACCCCGGCACGATCCGCCAGCTCTTCGAACCGTTCACGCAGCGGGACGGCACCGCCACCCGGCCCACCGACGGTGCCGGCATGGGCCTGTACGTCGTCCGGCGGCTCGTCGAGGTGCACGGTGGGCGGCTGCGGATGTCGTCGGAAAACGGCGAGATCATCGTCGAGGTCGACCTGTGGGCGGCCACCGCTCACGCGGCCCTCACGCCGGAGCCGGAGGCGGCGCTGCCGGTGCCCATGCCGCTACCCCGCAGCATCCGGGCGGACGACGAGGAGCCTCGCGTGCGGCGGCTGGGCGGCGGTCCGCTGGCCCGGGACGACCTCCGGTCGCTGCCCATGGACAAGCTCGGCTGAGCGGCGGCCTGACCCCCCACGCCTGTGCCGGCCGAGACGCCGAACAGGTGGCGGCCGTGTGTTCGATGAGATCCGGGGCGGTGATGACCGCGATCTGGTTCGGACGGAGAGGCGGCAGCTGGGATCCGTCCCGGGTAGCCGACCACGCCGCACGGGCGGACCTGTCGGCTGCGACTCCCGCCGCACGCGAGGCAGGAGTCGCGGCTTCGCCGGTAGTCGGGCGGGCCGCGGAGGAGTGCCGGGGCCCGCCCGATCGCGTCAGGCCTTCGTGGCCGTCGTGGGAGCTGTCGACGGGGTCGGCGCGGGAGCGGCCGTCGTCGGGGCCGGGGCCGGCTTGGTGCAGGTCACCGTCAGCGTCACCGTGGTGGAGTGCCGGGCGCGCTGTCCTGTCGGCGCGTACCCGGAGATCTTGCTCGTCTCACCGTTGGCGCACGCGCCGTTGACCGCGGTAGAGGTGAAGCCGGCCCAGTAGAGCTGCCACTTGCCGTCCGACTCCGACATCCCGGTGACGTTCGGGACCTGGGCGCAGTCCTCGACCTGGAGGCTGATGGCCGTCGTCCTGGCGACCTTGCCGGTCTTCGGGGACTGATGGGCGACGTTGTCGGCCTTGCCGGTGTTGTAGCAGCCGAAGGTCTTGTTGACGTTCGTGAAACCGGCGGACTTCAGCGTGTTCACCGCCGTGTCGGCCGCGCTGCCCTCGGTGTTGGGGACCGTCGCCGTGCCATCGTCGGTCGGCGATGGCGATGGGCTGCTGCCCGCGGTCGGGCTGCCGGCCGGGGTCGTGGCCGCGGCGGAGGCGCCGGCCGACGGGTGCGCGCCGGGCGCGGGGGTGTCCTTCGCCCCGGGCCGGCCGGCGACTGCTCCGGGGGCACTTCCATCGACGCCGACCGCGATGCCGGGCGCACCGGCACCGGGGGAACCGGCGGCCGGGGCGCCCGCGCTCGGATCGGCCGAGGACTCGACGGCGAGGTCGGCGGACAACGCCGTGTCGGTGCTGCCGCCGGACGCGAGTGCCCAGCCCCCGGCCCCGGCGACAAGGGCGACGACGAGACCGGCACCGGCCGCGATCCGGGTGCGCCGGCGGCGGTCGGCCGCCGCCCGTGAACCGCCCCCGGCGGCTCCGCCGGACGCTCCGGGCTGCTTGCTGGCCGGAATCGCCGACATCACCGTGTTCGTGTCGGCGGCGGGGCCACCGGAGCGGGCGGGAACGCGTACCGCGGGGCTCATCCCGGTCGGCGCGTCGCTGTCCCAACCGCCGCGATCGCCGCTCTGGGTGCCGGTCACCGGGGCGATCCGGGTGTGCTCGGGCTCGCCGCCGTTCCAGCCGTTGACCTTCGTCGCGGCCGCGGTGAGGCTGCCCGCGATCTGGGTGTGTTCGAGGTCGTTCCAGGCACCGGCGCCCGCGGCGGCCCCGACGGCCGCCGCGGGCCGGACCACCCGCCGGGTGGCGGTCGGTGCTGCCGGCCGCTCGCCGGCCCGCCGGTGGAAGGCGCCGGTCGGCGCCGCCTCGTCGGGGAGCGCGCCGGGTCCCGAACTGCGCGCGGCGCCGGCCCGGTCGCGCTTGTCGGAGGCGCCCGCAGCGCCGCGCAGGCCCACCTCGAGCGCGTCGCTGAGGTCGTCGGCCGCGTCGGCGGCGCTCGCCGGCCGTCGCCGCGGGGACTTGGCAAGCATGCCGACGAGCACGTCCCACACCGGCGCCGGCACCCCGGCGATGGGCTGCGGGTCGTCCTCCCGGTGCGCCCGCAGCAGTTCCGCGGGATTCGTCGAGTCGAACGGGGGCGATCCGGCAAGGAGCTCGTAGAGCACCACTCCCGCCGAGTAGACGTCGGCGGCGGGGGTCGGCGGGGCGCCGGTGCCGAGCTCGGGCGCCATGTAGAGGGGGGTGCCGATCGGCCCGGTCGCGCTGATGCGGGACGGAGTGCTGATCACGCGGGCGATGCCGAAGTCGGTGAGGCGGACGATCGGGCGGTCGGGCTGGGAGGTGTCGATGAGGATGTTCTCGGGCTTGACATCCCGGTGGACGATGCCGGCGGCGTGCACGCTGTCGAGCGCCCAGAGGGTGCCGATCGCCAGCCGGACCGCCTCCTGGGCCGGCCGCGGGCCGAACTCGCGCAGGTGCGCCCGCAGGTCGTGGCCCTCGACGAGATCCATCACGATGGCCAGCGCGTCCGGCTCGTTGACGAGGTCGCGGACGGCGACCAGATCGGGGCTGTCGAGATCCACGAGGAGATCCCACTCCCGCAGGAACCGCTCGACGATTTCCGGGTCGCCCGCCAGCTCGGGACGCAGCACCTTGATCGCCACCGCGGCGTCGTCCTGGACCCGGACACCTCGCCAGACCTGGCCGGTCGTACCCTGCCCGAGCAGCTCGTGCAGTACGTACCGCGAACCCAGTTTGCGCACCGCGCCCTGTCCCTCCTTGGCGCCGCACGAGGCGGCCGAACCTACGGCGGCGCCGCCGCGGGCGGCGACCGCCCGGCCATGCGGAACCCGGAAGAGTCCTCCGGACGGGCGCCCCCAGTGCGCGGGCGACCTATATCGCTTGCTCGCTGGATGGCAATGACCCCACTGGGTCATCCGGCCTACTTCTCCGATCATCCGAGACGGACGACTCGAACAGGCTACGACGGCGGAAGGACACTGCCTGCGGCGGGGGAGACCCGTGCCACCGGGACGCCGACATGCGCCCGGCGGGCGTAGTCCGCGTTCCGTTTGGTTGTGGGGCCCGATCGGGGCATCCGCAATCTCGAGAAAGCCAGGACAAGCGGGGAAAACGTGTCCGCGTGGTCACGCCAGCCGCACGCAGGGCCCGACCGGACGGGCCGGCCGGCCGATCTCCGGTGGCCTGGGGTTGACGGCGGGTGGATGCGTCAGTCGACGGCCGATGTCGACAGCCGTGCCGCCGCGGCGAGCACGGCCGCCCCGTGCCGGCGCCCGGGCGATCGGGTCAGGCGCTCCAGCGGGCCGGACAGCGACACCGCCGCGATCACTGCCCCCGACTCCCCGCGCACGGGGGCGGACACCGAGGCCAGACCGGTCTCCCGCTCGCCGACGCTCTCGGCCCACCCGCGCTCGCGCACCAGGGCGAGCGTCGTGCTGTCGAACGGTGCGGCGGCAAGCAGGTCGGGGGCGGGGTGATCCGCGAACGCGAGCAGGACCTGNGCCCCTGACCCCGCCGTCATCGGCAGCGCGGCGCCGACCGGCACCGTGTCGCGCAGGCCGCTCGCCCGTTCGGAGGCGGCCACACACAGTCGCAGCGCGCCGCGCCGGACGTAGAGCTGGGTGCTCTCTCCGGTGACGTCGCGCAGGTCGGTAAGTATTCGGTCGGCTCGGTCGAGCACGTCCCACGGCAGCGGGGTGGNCACCCCGGCCGCCAGCCGCGGGCCGGGGACGAACCGGCCGGCGCCGTCCCGTCCGACGAGGCGGTGAATCTCGAGCGCACTGNCCAGGCGGTGTGCNGTCGCCCGGGTGAGNCCGGTCCGAGCCACCAGGTCGGCGAGGGAGGCCGGCCCCTGCTCCACCACGGCCAGGACGAGTGCTGCTTTGTCCAGGACCCCGACTCCGCTAGGCTGTTCCATAAGTTGATACTGCCATCCCAAATAATGGGATGGCAAGGATGCTGAGATGGCAGGATCGGGTCGACGGCGCGGCACCTGGTCGTGGCACGACCCCGAACTCAGGACAGTCGGACGACCGCGCGGGCAGCTTGCCCGGCGCAGGGAGGGGAGTGGGCCATGGGGCGCACACTCGCGGAGAAGGTCTGGGACGCCCACGTGGTGCGCCGCGCCGACGGTGAACCGGATCTGCTGTACATCGATCTGCACCTCGTGCACGAGGTCACCTCGCCGCAGGCGTTCGAGGCGCTGCGGCTGGCCGGGCGGCCGCTGCGCCGTCCCGACCTGACCCTCGCCACCGAGGATCACAACGTGCCGACCACGAACACGCTCGCGCCGATCGCGGATCCGATCTCCGCGGCCCAGGTCGAGGCGCTGCGCAAGAACTGCGCGGAGTTCGGGGTGCGGCTGTACCCGATGAACGACCCCGGCCAGGGGATCGTCCACGTCGTCGGCCCGCAGCTCGGGCTGTCCCAGCCGGGGATGACGATCGTGTGCGGCGACAGCCACACCTCCACCCACGGCGCGTTCGGGGCGCTGGCCTTCGGCATCGGCACCAGCCAGGTCGAACATGTGCTCGCAACCCAGACGCTGCCGCAGAGCCGCCCGAAGACGATGGCGGTCACGGTCGACGGCGACCTGCCGGCCGGCGTCACCGCGAAGGACCTCATCCTGGCGATCATCGCCCNGATCGGCACCGGTGGCGGTGCCGGGCACGTCATCGAGTACCGCGGCGCGGCGGTCCGGGGCCTGTCGATGGAGGGCCGGATGACCGTCTGCAACATGTCCATCGAGGCCGGGGCGCGGGCCGGGATGATCGCTCCCGACGACACGACGTTCGAGTACCTCGCCGGTCGGGCACACGCCGCCACCGGACCGGACTGGGACCAGGCTGTGGCCTACTGGCGCACGCTGGCCTCGGACGACGACGCCGTGTTCGACCGGGAGGTCGTCATCGACGCCGCGAGCCTCACCCCGTACGTGACCTGGGGGACCAATCCGGGCCAGGCGGCGCCGCTGGGATCGCTGATCCCCGCGCCCGCCGACTACGCGGACCCGGCCGCGCGGGCCTCCGTCGAACGTGCGCTGACCTATATGGGACTCACGGCGGGAACGCCGTTGTCCGAGGTGACCGTCGACACGGTCTTCATCGGCTCCTGCACCAACGGCCGGCTCAGCGACCTGCGGGCCGCGGCCGACGTGCTGCGTGGCCGACGCGTGGCCGACGGTGTCCGGGCCCTGGTCGTCCCCGGGTCGATGCAGGTCAAGGCCGAGGCCGAGGCGGAGGGGCTCGACGAGGTCTTCCGGGCCGCGGGGGCGGAGTGGCGCAGCGCCGGCTGCTCGATGTGCCTCGGGATGAACCCGGACACGCTGCGTCCGGGGGAGCGCAGCGCGTCCACGTCGAACCGGAACTTCGAGGGACGCCAGGGTCCGGGCGGGCGGACCCACCTCGTCTCGCCGGCGGTCGCCGCCGCCACCGCGGTCACCGGCCAGCTCACCGCCCCGGCTCAGCTGTAGGCCGCGCCTGCGTGGTCGCCGTTCCCGTCGAACCGGCGGGTGCCCGCGACCGCGACCGCCATCCGATCACGACATCGTCCAGAGGGGAGCGTTTCCGGCGATGGAGGCGTTCACGATTCACACCGGTCGGGCCGTGCCGCTGCGGCGCAGCGACGTCGACACCGACCAGATCATTCCGAGCGAGTGGCTCAAGCGCATCGAGCGCACCGGGTTCGGTGCCGGTCTGTTCTCCGAGTGGCGGGCCGACGAGGGGTTCGTGCTCAACAACCCGGCCTACGCCGAGGCGTCGATCCTGATTGCGGGCCCCGACTTCGGCACCGGCTCGTCGCGTGAGCACGCCGTGTGGGCGCTGCAGGACTACGGTTTCCGGGCGGTGATCTCGCCCCGGTTCGCCGACATCTTCCGGGGCAACGCGCTCGGCAACGGGCTGCTGCCGGTTCAGCTGCCGGCGGAGACGGTCGAGACCCTGCAGACGGCCGCGGAGCAGGACCCGTCCGTCGAGATCACTGTCGATCTGGCCGCGCGCGAGGTGCGGGGAGCCGGACTGGTGGCCCCGTTCGAACTCGACGACTTCACCCGCTGGCGGCTGATGGAGGGGCTCGACGACGTCGGCCTGACGCTGCGGCACGAGGAGCTGATCACCGGCTTCGAGGCGACCCGGCCNGCCTGGCTGCCCTCGGCGGTGTAGTGCCACGGGCGGGCGCTGCGACGTCGGCAGCGGCTCCGCCGGGGGGTTGCGTGCCGGCCGGGCGCAGGACTGCGGCACAGTCGATTCGGCCGCCCTACTCGACCATCGGCCCCGATGTGATGAAAATAACATCGGGGCCGATGTATGGGCAGGTCCGCCCGAGTGGGCGGCCGACTACCGACTGACGCCGCCTCGTCCGTCATCGCCTGTGGCGTTTGGTCGATTACGTAGCAGAGCTGGTCCCACGGTGGCGGAGGCGGCTGGCTACCAAAGCGTGACATTGTGCCCAAAAAAACAGACGCCTATCGTTACTCAACGTGATGAAAGTACCGGATGCTGCGCGCTGGCCGTACAGCACGCATCCCGTCGCCCACTGGCTCGAACCCGTTGACGTGCGGGTTTGTGTGACGCGACACGCTCGTGGGAATTGCCCTCGACAGTGGAGATGCCTACGGTGCAGCGCAGTGTGATGCCCGATCTGCTCCCCACCCCGCGCCTGCGGGGGGCGTCCGGAGGTTGTTGTGAACAAGTCCCAGTTGGTTGACCGCATCGCCCAGCAGATCGAGGGCGGACGGTCGAACGCCACCAAAGCCGTCGACGCCGTGTTCGACGCCATTCAGGAAGCCGTCGCCAGCGGCGAGAAGGTGACCATCACCGGATTCGGCGTGTTCGAGCGGGTCGAGCGGGCCGCGCGCACCGGGCGCAACCCGGCGACGGGCGAGCCCGTGCACGTCGCGGCCTCGGTGGTGCCGAAGTTCCGGCCCGGCTCCGAGTTCAAGTCGAGCGTCTCCGCGAGCGGCGACTGATCCACGGTGCGGGCGCCGGGCTACCGGTGCCCGCGCCGCATGGCCTCGGCCATGAGGTCGTGTTGGTAGTCCGACAGCCGGACGTCGTCCGGTCCGGCCGTCCGCCTCTCCCACCGGCCNTCGGACTGCAGCACCCACCCGGACACCTCGTCGGAGAAGGCGTGATCGAGGATGCGGCGCACGGTGTCGCGGCGCTCCGGATGCGGCACCCGGACGAGCGCCTCGATCCGCCTGTCCAGGTTGCGATGCATCATGTCGGCACTACCGATCCAGAACTCGTCCGAGGACGCGAACTCCAGGACCCGNCTGTGCTCCAGGAAGCGGCCGAGGATCGACCGGACGTGCACCGTCTCCGACAGGCCCGGTACGCCGGGCCGTAGGGCGCAGATACCCCGCACCAGGCAGTGCACGGGAACACCCACCATGGACGCGCGGTAGAGCGCGTCGATCACCTGCTCGTCGACCAGGCTGTTCACCTTGAGGCGGATGNCGCACGGACGGCCCTCCTGCGCCGCCCGCGCCTCCGCGGAGATGCGCTGCAGGATCCCGTCCCGCATGTGCTGCGGAGCGACCAGCAGCGATCGGTACTCGGTCTGCCGGCTGTACCCGGTGAGCACGTTGAACAGGTCGGTGAGGTCGGCGCCCACCTCCGGATCGGCGGTGAGCAGGCCGAGGTCCTCGTAGAGCCGCGCGGTCTTGGGGNTGTAGTTGCCGGTGCCCACGTGGCAGTACCGGCGCAGCCCTCCGCGCTCCTGCCGGACGACCAGGCAGGTCTTGNAGTGGGTCTTCAACCCGATCAGACCGTAGACGACGTGGCAGCCGGCCCGCTCCAGCTCCCGCGCCCATCGGATGTTGGCGCTCTCGTCGAACCGCGCCTTGATCTCGACCAGCACGACGACCTNCTTGNCCGCCTCGGCCGCCGAGACGAGGGCATCCACGATCGGGGAGTCGCCCGACGTGCGGTAGAGCGTCTGCTTGATGGCCAGGACGTGCGGATCGGCGGCGGCCTGTTCGATGAACCTCTGCACCGAGGTCGTGAACGAGTCGTACGGATGGTGAACGAGGATGTCACCTTCGCGCAGCACACTGAAGAAGTCGGGGGTTTCCCCCTCTTCGGTGATCAGTCGAGGATGAGTGATCGGTACCCGGGGCGCGTCCTTCAGCTCCGGCCGGTCGACGTCGTACAGGGCCCACAGGGCCGACAGGTCCANCATTCCCGCGACTCGGTGTACCTCCCGTTCGGTCACCTCGAGCTCGCGCATGAGCAGCGCCAGCAGGTCGGAATCGATGTCGTCGTCGACCTCCAGCCGGACGGCGGGACCGAAGCGTCGGCGGGCCAGCTCCCGCTCGAGGGCCTGCAGCAGATCCTCCGCCTCGTCCTCCTCGACCTCGAGGTCGGCGTTGCGAGTGACCCGGAACAGGTGGGAGTTGATCACCTCCATTCCGGGGAACAGCTGGTCGAGGTGGGCGGCGATCAACTCTTCGAGCGGGACGAAACAGGCGCTCTGCGCCGGCGTCGGGCCATCGGCGGGGAAGTCCGCGGCCGGATCCACCGCGACGGCGACCAGCCGCGGCACGTTCTGTGGCACCTTCACCCGGGCGAAGTGGTCGACCTCCCCGCCCGGCTCGCGGACCTGAACAGCGAGNTTGAGCGACAGGCCGCTGATGTAGGGGAACGGATGCGCCGGGTCGACCGCGAGCGGGGTGAGCACCGGGAAGATCTGCTCGTGGAAATAGTCGTGCAGGTGTTCCCGCTGGGCCTCGCTGAGCTGGGACCAGAACCGGATGCTGATCCCGGCGTGCGCCAGCGACGGCACGACCTCGTCGGTGAAGCAGCGCGAGTGCCGCTCCGTCAGCTGGGCGGTCGCCCGGCTGACCAGGTCGAGCTGCTCGCGTGCGCTCAGGCCGTCGGCCGAGCGGACCGCGAGCCCGGTGGCCTCGCGGCGCATCAGACCGGCGACCCGGACCATGTAGAACTCGTCGAGGTTGCTGGCGAAGATCGCCAGGAACTTGGCCCGCTCCAACAAGGGCGTGGCGACGTCCTCCGCGAGCGCGAGCACCCGGGCATTGAAATCGAGNCACGACGCCTCGCGGTTGATGAACCGATCGGCCGGCAGATCGGACGGCGCGGGCGGGCGGGGCGCCTCCAGAGGTTCGAGCAGGCCGCTGCGGGCCTTGCGCTGAGGCTGTTCTGGACGGGTCGCCACCAGCTCGCTCATGCCTGTAGATGGTGCCAGCCGACGGTGAACTCGGCAGCGCGGGACGATGTCCGGATACGGCGGTGGTGATGACGCATCGGGGGCATCACGGCGGGCCACCGGTTCGATCCGTGCCCGTTGTAGTGGTCTGGTCGCCGCTCGGTGGTTGCGCGTCGGGTTCCGGGAGCCATGGTTAACGGCGTGGAAACAGTCGAAGGCGACGATCGGCAGCGTGATGGAAACATCCGCCGTTGACCGGTCTTTCCTCTCGAAACTGGTCCTTGTGGCCGTTCCTCGGTCAAGTGTGCGCTGTGTGTCTGATATCACATGCAATGGCGGGCTGGTGCTGGAGCGGGGAGACCTCGGGTGAGGATGGCGGATCCGTTCGAACCAGGCGGGGCTGCGACGCTGCCGCAACCCCCGACGGCGTCCGGGGGTGATCTGCCCGCCGGGGACCATCCAGGGGCGGCTGCCGCCGACCTGACCGACTTCACCGACCCGACTGCACAGATCGACCCGACTGCACAGATCGACCCGACTGCACAGATCGACCTGACCGCCCTGCCGGCTGGAACGCGGGTGACCTATCGGGTCACGCAGCGCTTCCGCTACACCTACGACGGCGATGCCATTGATCTGGTGCACCGGCTCGTCGTGGTCCCGCCGAATAGACATGGCGACCAGACCGTCCGCGACGCTCGGCTGGCGGTCTCCTCCGACGCGGCGCGTACCACCTGGCGACGTGGCGCCGACGGGACGCGCAGTGCGCTGGTGCGCCTCGACCGGGTACCGCCCAGACTCGACTTCGAGGTGACCGTGACGGTCGACCGAATTGCCGGGGGTGCCCGGCCTTGGCTGCGGGCCACGGCGCTCGCCGGCCGTCGGCTGCTCGACGCCACCCCACTGACCGCGCCGGACGCCGCGCTCACCGCGGCTGCCCGCGCCCTGGCCACCGACGATCCGGCGGCGACGGCACGCCGGTTCTGCGGCTGGGTGCACAGCCGGATCCGCTATGTCCCCGGCAGCACGGACGTGACGACCACCGCGGCCCAGGCCCTTGCCGGCGGCTCGGGGGTCTGCCAGGACCAGGCGCATGTGATGCTCGCCCTGTGCCGCGCGGCGGGGCTGCCCGCCCGCTATGTGTCCGGGCATCTCGTCGGGGACGGCCCGTCGCATGCCTGGGTGGAGGTCGTCATGAGCGATGGGGCGGCCGATGGCGTTCCCCGGACCGGCGCGGAGGGAGGGGTGGCGACCGGCGCGGCCAGCTGGGAACCCGGCGCTCTCGCGGTCGCCTACGATCCGTGCCACGACCGGCTTGCGGATCTTCGTTACGTGACGATCGCGGTCGGCCGCGACTACTCCGACGTCGCGCCGACGTCCGGCTGGTACACCGGAGCGGGGCGGGGGACCCTGGCCGCCAGTCAGCAGGTCACCGTCGTCGACGTCCAACCCGTGTCGTGATTCCCCGTCGGGGTGCGCCGCTTCCAGGGGTCGGAGCGTGACGGTCGCCACGGTGAACGCCCGAGAGGACCGCGCGGCACGCGAGGCATCTACCTACTCTTTGTGGTAGAGCGGTCACGCGCTACTTTGGCGACGGGCGTCCACGCGCTTGTTGATGACATGCGGTGATTTGCCTGGTTGTTTCCGTCGCTCAAGGATCCTCTGTCCCAGGCGGCCGACGCACGGGGNGAAGGGCGGGACAGGGGATGCTCGTCAACGCCGCCGCAATCGCTGCCGGCCTGATCGCGACGCTGAGCTGCGCATGGGCCGGGCGCCGGCTCGGCCGGCCCCGCGGCCGCTGGCTGGTCTGGCTGGCGTTCGCGCTGACCGCCTGGACCGTGGGGCAGGCGGCCTGGACCCTGCGTCGCTGGGATCGGCTCGCCACCGCCCGCCCGTCGGTCGCGGATGTCGGGTACCTCGCCGACGCCGGGCAGCTCGCCATGCCCGTCCTGGCCCTCGCCGCGCTCGCTGCGGTACCGGCGAGCCGGGCGCGGCGTTCCCGGGCCCGCTGCTCGCTGCTCGCCTCCTCGACCTCGGGCGGGGGACGGGGCGAGACGGGCTGGCCCGTCGGCGCAGGCACACGGCTGAGCCGCCTCGCCGACGGCGTACGGTCCGCCGGCGGGGCCGGCGGTGCGGGTGGCGATGGTGACCCGGGAGGTGGTGGCGGGGGAGGCGCGGGCGGAGGGTTCCGGTCCACCGGCGGGCTCGTCGGCGTTCCGTCCACCGCTCTGGACGAGATCATCCTTGGCGGTTCACTGTTCCTGCTCACCTGGTCGGGCATCCTGGCCGGCCTCGGTGAGGCCGACGCCGCCGACGTCGCAGGGGGCGAAAGCGGCGTCGGGGTGCTGCGACACCTGATAATGGTCGCGCACCCGATCGTCGTCCTCGTCCTGGNGCTCGCGGTCCTGCACGTCGCGGGCTTTCGCCAGCCGGTCGACCTGCCGGCCGTCGCCGCGGCCGGGACCGGCCTGGTGTTCCTGGCCGTGGTCGGAGCCTGGTGCACGCAGGTCGGCGGCGATGCCGGCCGACTGGGGAGCTCGCTGGCGGGCCTTGGCGCGGTGATCGGCGCTCTGCTCGTCGTCCTGGCTGCGTGGCGTGCGGGTTGGGCGGGCGACGGCGTCCGGGCGGCCCGGGACAGGCCATGCGGCGACCTCGTCGGCTGGCTGCGTCTTGCGCTGCCCTATGTGCCCGCCGCGGGAGTCGCCGCGCTGATGCTCGACCGATCGAGGGCAGGTGTCGTGCTCGACCCGGTCGAGATCGTGGTCGGCTCGGCCCTGATCGCCGCGGTCCTCGTCCGGCAGATGGTCACCCTGCGGGCGAGCCAGCGACTGATCGCCCTCGTCGGGAACGCCGANCGCGAGGCGCGGCACTGGACGTCCCACGATCCGCTCACCGAGCTCGCCAACCGCACACTGTTCCACCGGCGGCTGACCGACGCCCTCGCCGCCAGCCGTCACGACGGTCGGGACGTCGCCGTCCTGTACTGCGACCTCGATGACTTCCGCATCATCAACGACAGCCTCGGTCATGCGGCCGGGGACCATCTGCTGCGTGCCGTCGGCCAGCGCCTGCGACACTGCGTGGGCGCCACGGACACCGTCGCCCGGCTGGGCTCCGACGAGTTCGCCGTGCTGCTCGACGGGGGGCGGGAGCTGCCCGAGACGGTTGCCGAACGCGTGCTCGCGGCCCTGCGCCAACCCGTGTCGGTGGGTGGCCATCACTGGGCCGTACGGGGCAGCGTGGGGCTGGTCGTGGCCGGCCGCACCCAGGAGACGACCGAGGCCCTGCTGCGCCGGGCCGACACAGCCGTGCACGCGGCGAAGCGGACGGGCAAGAACCGCCTGGTCGTCTATCGGCCCGGGCAGTGCGTCACTGCCGGCCCCCACCTCGTCGCCGGCACCCATCTCGCCGACGCACTGGCCACCGCGCTGCGCCGGGGTGGCCGATCGGCCGGGTTCGACGTCCATTACCAGCCCATCGTGCGCCTGCGCGACCGCAGTCCCGTCGCCCTGGAGGCACTCGCCCGGTGGACGGCGCCGGGCCGCGGGCCGGTGCCGCCCGGCACCTTCGTCGCCGCGGCGGAGAACGGCGGCATCGTCGGCGCGCTTGACGACACGATCCTCACCCAGGCCTGCGCCGAGATAGCGCTGGCCTACCCGGACTCCACGTTGCGCCTGCACGTGAACGTCTCGGCCAGCAGGGTCACCGACACCACCCTGCTCGACAGCGTTGCCCGCGCGCTCGCCGCCAGTCGCTTCGATCCCCGGCGCCTGGTGGTCGAGATCACCGAGACGAGCCGGATCGACGACCTGCATGGTGCGCGCGAGGTGCTCGACGAGGTGCGTGCGCTGGGCGTCGCCGTCGCTCTGGACGACGTCGGCGCGGGCAACAGCACGCTTGCCGCGATGCACCTGCTTCCCGTGGACGTCGTGAAGCTGGATCGGACGCTGCTGGAGCCGCCGCAGGACGGGGGCCGGGCCGCGGCGATGCGCCGCTCCATGATTGTTCTGGCACACGCGCTCGGCGCCGTCGTCGTGGCCGAGGGCATCGAGCGCGAGGGCCAGATCGCCGAGCTGGAGGAGCTTGGGTGCGAGCTGGGCCAGGGATTCCTCTTTGCGCGGCCGGGTCCGCTGCCGCTCCCCCCGATCCGGCCGTGGCCCCCGTCCGGTGGCCGGCTGCCGGCCGCCAGGCCCATGCGAGGGGCGGACCTGGGCGGCTGACGACGTCGCCTGCGCGGCGGTCCCTGCCGGGCAGGCAGCCGAGCCTGGTCAGGGCACCGGCGCCTGGCCGACCAGGAGCGCTGCCGCTGTTGCACCGCCCACCCCGAGGTGACGTGCCTGCGCGAGATCATCGACAGTGTCAACGTCGCGTCGCAGCCCGGGAACCGAGGATCCGAGGGCGTCGGTCAGGTCGACGGCGCCTGAGCGACGGTGCGCATCGTGGCTGAGCGGTCCGAACGACGGGCCCAGCGGCGACCCGGTCGTGGCGGTGAGCAACACGGTGCCCGTGCCCGCGGCGTCGGCGAGGACCGCGCGGCGGTGACTGCCGGCGGCGGCCAGGGCCTGGTGCAGCTCCGCGGTCCGCAGCGCCGGCAGATCCCCGGAGAGGGCCGCCAGCGAACGCCCTGGCCAGCGGTCCGCCGCGAGCTCTGCGCCGTGCGCCAGGGCCGGATTCAGCCCCTGATCGGGGGTGTCCGGAACGATGACGAGGCGGGCCCGCTCCTGCGTCGACAGCGCGCGGGCCGGCGTCCGGCCCGCTTCGTGTCCGGCGCTGACGTCACCCTGGTCCCGCAACCGCGACAGCGCCCGGCGGACCGTCTGGTCATTGGTCACGATCACGACGGCGCCGACGAGATCGGTTGCCGAGGCGAGCACGGCCGTCACGGTGTCGAGGGCCATCGCGAGCGCCAGCAGGCTTCGGTCCGGCCGGTCCAGCCGGCTCTTCGCCCGTGCCAGGTTCTTCAGGGGCAGAAGGACCGTCCAGGACGCCCCGCCTCGTGGGAGCCACACGAAGGTGACCATAGGCCATGACGCCGCGTGGCGTCGCGAGCCGCACGCCCCGGTCCGGTCGATGGCCAGCGAAGGACGAGGGGATATCGCAAGAATCGGCCGACGCCTCGCCTTGGTCGTGGGGTGAGCGTCGTCCGCACGCGTATCCCCAGTGTCCGCCTCCGATCGCTGCCCGCGTTGATCGTGTGGGCGGCGGACGCGGCCCTTCGCTGAGCGTGGCCTCTTGGCGATGGAGCTGTGGGAATCTCCCTGGTGGGTGGCAACGTCGCTGGTGAGCGCCGCATCTTGCGCGATGCCCGCCAGAGCGGCGTCTACGGTCGAGTGTGAGGACGCGGTGGGCACGCCATCGCAGCGTCGGGGTGCTCGCCGCACCGGACGCCGACGCCGGTCCCGTGACCCATCCGGAGGGAACCATTACCGCCGATCCCAACAACCGATCCGAGGATGCCGCGAGCGGTGTCGCGGCCCCGCCCCCGGCCTCGGCCCGGCCGGGCGGAGCCCGCGTCGTCGCGACCGAGGGCGGTCGTCGCGCCGCTCCCCGGAGGACGAGGTGAGGCGGGCGGCGGTGCTGACCGCCGGGTCGTGGGGGACCGTCTTCGCGAAGGTCCTTGCGGATGCGGGCGCCCGGGTCGACCTGGTCGCGCGGGACCCGGAGGTCGTCCGCTCAATCAACAACCGGCACGTCAACCCGCGCTACCTGCCCTCCGTCCAGCTCCCCGACCGGATCCGGGCGAGGTCCGATCCGGGCGGCGCGTTGGCGGGCGCTGAGCTCGTGGTGCTGGNCGTTCCCTCCCAGGCGCTGCGTTCGGTGCTCAGTCGCTGGGTACCGCGGATCGCTCCCGACGCGATCTACGTCAGTCTGATGAAGGGAGTCGAGGCGGGTAGCCGGCTGCGCATGAGCCAGGTCATCGCCGAGGTCGCCGGAGTGACGCCGGACCGGATCGCGGTCGTCAGCGGCCCGAACCTGGCCCATGAGATCGCCGCGGAGCATCCGGCGGCGACCGTGGTGGCCAGCACCTCGGCCCGGACGGCGGAAGTCGTCCAGGCCGCCTGCTGGACCCCGTACTTCCGGCCCTACACCAACCATGATGTGACGGGTTGCGAGCTCGGCGGCGCGGTGAAGAACGTCATCGCTCTTGCTGNGGGCATGCTCGAGGGGATGGGTTTCGGNACCAACAGCCTCGCCTCCCTGATCACCCGGGGCCTGGCCGAGACGGCACGGCTCGGCATCGCGCTGGGCGCCGAACCGATGACCTTCGCCGGCCTGGCGGGGCTCGGCGACCTCGTGGCGACCTGTGGCTCACCGCTGTCGCGCAACCGGACCTTCGGCGAGAAGCTGGGGCGCGGACTCAGCCTGGAGCAGGTGGAGGCGGAGCAGCGGCAGGTCGCGGAGGGGGTGCGGTCCTGTCGACCGTTGCTCGCCATGGCCGATCAGTTCGGCGTCTCGATGCCCATCACGCAACAGGTCGAGCGGGTGCTCTACGAGGGGCTGCCGCCGTTGGAGGNGGTCAAGGACCTGATGAGCCGGGAGCCGGGACCGGAGTACCGACCACATCGGTGATGATCGGTGCCAGATCGAAGGGCCCGGCTGCGTGGGGGGCGGGTACCGGATCGGCGTCGACGCGGGCTCCGATCGAGCGGAGTTTGCCGATCGGGTCCTCGTATCCGCGTTCGAGGAACCTGGTCCCGCGGATGACGCTCGTTCCGTCCGCTACCAGCGCGGCGAGCACATAGGCGAAGCCCGCCCGCAGGTCGGGAATCGTAAGATCACCGCCGGTGAGGGGCGTCGGGCCNCTCACGACCGCCGAGTGCTCGAAGTCGCGTGNGGCGAACCGGCACGACTTTCCGCCGAGGCAGAGCGTCGACAGCGCGATGTCGGCCCCCATCTCCGCGAGTTGGCGGGTGTAACCGAACCGGTCCTCGTAGATCGTCTCATGGATCACCGAGACTCCCCGGGCCTGTGTCAACAGCACCACCAGCGGCTGCTGCCAGTCGGTCATNAAGCCGGGGTGCACGTCGGTCTGCACATGGGCGGCGTTGAGCGGCCGGGCTCGGAAGAACGTCAGGCCACGCGGGGTCACCTCGAACTCGCCGCCGAGCCGGCGCAGGTGGTTCAGGAACGTCATCAGGTGTTCCTGCCGGGCGCCGATCACCTCCACCCGGCCCCCGGTGGCGACCGCGGCGGCGGCGAACGAGGCCACCTCGATCCGGTCGTGGATGGGCGCGTGCGTGGCGCCGCGCAGCGTTGCGACGCCCTGGACGACGATCGTCCGATCGGCCTCCACGTCGACCAGGGCGCCCATCTGCTGCAGGAACAGGATGAGGTCGACGACCTCCGGTTCCACCGCGGCGTTGGAGATCACCGTGGTGCCCTGCGCGCGCACCGCCGCGAGCAGCAGGTTCTCGGTCGCGCCGACGCTCGGGAACGGCAGGGCGACGTGGGTGCCGCGCAGGCCGAGGGTCTTGACCTGCACGGAACGCACCTGTTCGACGATCTCCGCACCCATCGCCCGCAGCCCGGCGAGATGGAAGTCGACGGGTCGTTTCCCGATGCGGCACCCGCCGGGGAGCGGGATCACGGCCTCGCCGACGCGGTGCAGCAGCGGACCCATCATGAGGATCGGGATGCGGTTCACCCCGGAGTAGGCCTCCGACAGCGAGGCGTCGACGATCTGTTCGGTGGTGAGNCGCACCGTGTGCTCGTCGAGCCATTCCACCTGGGTTCCGAGCTCCGTGAGCATGCCCAGGACGACGTCGACCTCCGCGATCCGCGGCACCCGGGTCAACGTGCACGGCTGTGCGGTGAGCAGGGTGGCCACGAGCAGCTTGGTGACCGAGTTCTTGGCACCGGACGCCTCGACCGAGCCCCGCAGCGGAACGCCGCCGCTGATCCGGTACCACCGATGGTCGGTGCCTGCCTGGGTGATGCCTGCCTGGGTGGTGCCTGCCTGGGTGGTGTCTCCCGGGGTAGCCCCTCCCTGCGTGGCCACTGCAGCACTGTTCGCCCTCACGGGCTACCTCCCACGGCGATGATGNGGATGCGTTCGGTCACATGCGGCGGGGCGATTGAACCAGACATCACACGGGCCGGCTCGGCCCGGATTGCCGCCCGCTACCTGCGGTGACGATAACCGTGATCTACTGGGCCGATCCCAGCCCCGAGGGGGAAACCGGCCGCGAGCGCGCCACTGACGTACTCCTTCGCGGCCCGAACTGCCTGCGTGGGTGAATCTCCTCGCGCCATCCTCGAGGCGATCGCCGAGGCCAGTGTGCAACCAGTGCCGTGGGTGTGTCGCCGGTCCATCCGACGGCTACGCAAGAGGATCTCCGTTGAGCCGTCGGTCAGCAGATCGACTGCATCACCAGGGAGATGACCACCCTTGATCAGTACCCAGCGCGGCCCCAGCGCGAGCATCGCCGCAGCGGCTCGGGGCAGGTCGGTCTCGTCTCGCACAGCCACACCGGTCAACAGGCGGACCTCGTCCAGGTTCGGAGTCGCGATCGTCGCCAGCGGCATGAGCTCCCGACGGACGACGTCGACCGCGTCCGGTGCGAGCAGCGGATCGCCGTGCTTCGACACGCCCACCGGATCGACCACGATCGGCGCCCCCACGCGCTCCAGCTCCGTGGCGACCAAGGCGACCAGGGCCGCCGAGGACAGCATGCCGGTCTTGACCGCGTCGACCCCGATGTCGTCCACCACCGCCCTGATCTGGGCGCGGACCGCCTCGGCCGGAAGATCCCAGACGCCATGGACGCCAAGCGAGTTCTGTGCCGTCACGGCGACGACGGCACTNATCCCATGGACACCGAACGCAAGCATCGTCTTGAGATCAGCCTGAATCCCCGCCCCGCCGCCCGAGTCGGAACCCGCGATGGTCAGTACCCGTGGCGGCGCCGCGGCCGGGGGGGCGACCGGGGATGCGGCGACGGGAGCGGATTCGATCACGGGACGCTCCGAACCCTCATGTGTCTCCTCGGGCTTCACTATCAGTAGCGAGAATCGTGGTTGCCATCACAATCGGGTACGAGGTCGGGCCGTCGGACCCCAGGATTGGGGCCGGATGAGCGTGTGGGGGGGCGTCGACCNGCGCCCGTCGGTCGAGTCGAAGAAATTCCTCGGCCTCAGAGGCTCTCATCCGGCCCGTTTGCCTGTTACCTTCTGTCGGCCCGTAGTTCTGCTCGACGGGCTGTTGACGTCCGACGAGGGAGCGTCTGTGGTCCACGCGTACATCCTTATCCAGACCGAGGTCGGCAAGTCCGCGTCGGTTGCCAAGGAGATCGAGCAGATCCCTGGGGTCACCCAGGCCGAGGACGTGACTGGTCCCTACGACGTCATCGTGCGCGCCGAAGCGCCCACGGTGGACGATCTGGGCAAGATGGTCATGTCGAGGGTGCAGTCGGTCGACGGCATCACCCGCACGCTGACCTGTCCGGTCGTCCACTTCTGACGGCCATCGGCCCGCGCCTTGGCAGGGGCGGCGGCCGTGCTGGCGCTCCGCCCGCCGATCGTTCGCGTGCCAGTCATGCGCCCGGGGATCCGGGAGGATCATGGGCAGACTCCGACCACTAGCCGGCGATGGCTGCTGTCGGTGGGGTCGCTGACCACTCGGCGGGCGGCCTCTGCGACGGCCACAATCAGGACATGACAGCAGTGGGTCGTGACAGCAGCGGTCGTGACAGAAGTGGGTCGTGACAACCACCGTCGACGTCTGCTCGCCGCTCGACGGGCGTGCCGGTCGGCGGCGGCCTGGCGGGTCACCTCGAGCAGCGCCGGCTGGCGGCCGTGGACCCGGCCCCTGGTTCTGGCGCCGCGCCGGGTGGCCGTCGGACTCACCGCCTGCGGCGCCGTGGCATGCCTGTTGATGGCCNGTTGCGGTGGGCCGGGACCGGTCCGGCTGACCAATGTCCCGGTGCCGGCGCCGGCCGACCGGGCGTCCTGCGCGGCCCTCATCCGGGTGTTGCCGTCCTCGCTCGGTCACGGCCTCGAGCGGCGTCACCTTGATCCGCCACAGGACACCGCGGCGGCCTACGGTGGCGGACCGATCGTCCTGACCTGCGGAATCTCGGGGGTGCCGGCGAGTTACCGACCGGATTCGATGCTGTCGGAGGTCGATGGTGTCGGTTGGTTCGCGGACAAGCTCGGTGAGACCGTGCGGTACTCGACTCCGACCCNATCGCCCCACGTCGTCCTCACCCTGCCGGGCTCCGCGTCGAGCGAGGTGCAACCCTTCGACATCCTGGTCTCCGTCGGCCCGGCCGTGCGCGCNCACAGCGCCTCGACGACGCCGTGACCCCCGGCGGCCGCTCGACGCCGTCCCTGGGACCGGCGGCCGGACGGTCATCGCAGTCCGGCGCCGTCACGTAGTGCAAGCCGCACGAGCCGGTCGACCAGATCCGGATAGGTGATCCCGCTCGCCGCCCACATCCTGGGGAACATCGACGTCGGGGTGAAGCCAGGCATCGTGTTGACCTCGTTGACGACCACGTGATCGTCCGGGGTGACGAACACGTCGACCCGCGCGAGTCCCGCGCAGTCGAGTGCCTCGAACGCCGCCACCGCCACCTGCCGCACTCGGGCCAGCGCCGACGGAGACAGTCGCGCGGGGATGTCGAAGCGGGTCTGGTCGGAGACGTACTTCGCCTCGAAGTCGTAGAAGCCCGTAGCCGAGGTGACTGTGATCTCGGCCGGGACGCTGGCCTGCGCACCGGGCCCGTCCAGCCGGCCGAGCACCCCGCATTCGATCTCACGTCCCGTGATCGCCGCCTCGACGAGGACCTTGGGGTCGTTCGCCCGGGCCGTCTTGACCGCCGTGTCCAGATCGGCCCAGGCATCCACGCGGCTGATGCCGATGCTGGAGNCACCGCGGGCCGGCTTGACGAAGACCGGCAGGCCCAGGCGGTCCTGGTCGGCCTCGGACAGGGTCTGGCCGGCCCGCACCACGGCGTACGGGCCGACGGGCAGGCCCGCGGCCTGAAGCATGGACTTCATGTGCTGCTTGTCCATGGCAGCCGCGCTCGCGAAGACACCTGAGCCGACGTAAGGTACCCCGGCCATCTCGAGGAGACCCTGGATGGTCCCGTCCTCGCCGAAGGGGCCGTNCAGAAGCGGGAAGACCACGTCGACGTCCCCGAGTGGGCCTTGGATGGACTCCCCGCCATCGCGCGGGTACCAACGTGCCGCGGTCGGGTCCGGAGCAAGCACGACACTCGTCCCTCGAGACGCCGTGACCTGCGGAAGCGCCCCGTCTGCCGGCGTGAGGGCCTTCGCGTCGGGCATGAAGACCCACCGCCCCGACGGGTCGATGCCGACCAGGGCGACGTCGTAGACGTCGGGGTCGAGCGCGCGCAGCACGCCGCCGGCAGACACGCAGGAGATCGCGTGCTCCGTGCTACGGCCGCCGAACAGGAGGGCGAGTCGAATCCGACGCCTGGTGCCTGCCATGCCGGGACACTAACGGATCGGCGGCCGAGGTCCGGGGCCGCACCCGGTGACGGCGTCCGGCGCCNTCACCGTTCGGGTCTGACCGGCTGGCGACGGACGGCCCGATGGCCGGCGTCGACCTGCGTCCGACCTGCGCCGGCCACGTCGATGCGGGAGTCGCAGCCACGCTGCCGCAGCGGTGGTGCATAATCGAATACATGTTCGATTCGATGTCAGGGGTCGACAAGACTCCTCAAGATGGCGANGCCCTGTCCACCGAGGGTGAGCGCGCAGGCCGGTCCGCATCAGTGGACGCGGACCGGGCGAGTCCGCCACCCGGATCGGCCACCGTGTTCGGGCGGTCCGTGGATGATCTGAGCGATGCAGAGTGNCTCCAGCTCGACGGCCGGATCGCCCGGGAACTGGCGAGGCTCGAGGCGTGGCGCCTGCGCGTGCGGGCCAGATTCGCTCAGCTGCGTCCGCCGCTCGCGGGCGACCGGGAGGGCGTGGAGCGGGGATTCAGCGAGTTCGCCGGGGACGAGCTCGCCGCCGTCGCACGTTGCGCGCCTGCCGCCGCCGGGCGCCAGCTTGAGCTGGCAGTGGCCGTGGTCAGTCGGCTACCCGAGACACTTGCGGCGTTGGAGTCCGGCGAGATCGATCCTGACCGAGTGAGGGCGATGGCCGACGTCACGAAGAGCCTCGACGCCAGCCAGGCTCGGACGGTCGAGAACAGGGTGCTGGCACGCGGAGCGCGGGCGAGCTGCCCCAGCTTCCGATCGGCGGTGACCAGGTCGGTTCTCGCCGTCGACCCGGCCGGAGCGGACCAGCGTCGGCGCCGGCGCGAACGTGATCGCCACGTCCGAACCCGCCCCAGGGAGGACGGCATGGGGGAGCTGTTGGCGTTGCTGCCCGCGGATCGCATGGTCGCCGCCTATCGACACATCGATGCGCTGGCCCGGGACGCCGGAGGACCGGACGACGAGCGCAGTATCGGTGAGCGACGGGCCGACGTTCTGGTTGATCTGGTGCTGGGCGAGCGGCACGGNCCGGTCGCCACCGAGGTTTCGGTCGTGGTGTCCCTGGCAGCGTTGATGGGGCTATCGAGCGCACCCGGCGAGCTCGAGGGGTATGGNCCGATCCCGGCGGAGCTTGCCCGCGAACTCGCTCACGGCTCACGTTCGAGCTGGCGGCGCATCGTCACCGACCCCATCGACGGATCGGTACTCGAGGTGGGAGACAGACGCCACCCTTCGCCGGCGATGGCCCGGTTCATCCGCGCGCGGGACAGGACCTGCGTCTTTCCAGGATNCTCCAAGCCAGCCCGAGACTGCGACCTTGATCACACGACGTCGCGTGCGGACGGTGGGAGAACCCGGGTCGACAACACGGATCCACTGTGCCGTCACCACCACCGGTTGAAGCATGCCGGGATCTGGACCCTGAGCCAACCCGTGCCAGGCCACCATGTCTGGACGAGCCAGACCGGGCATCAGTTCGTCAGCGAACCCGAGCCCTACCTCGACGAAGTGGCGTAGAGCGCGTCAGGCGCGCGCGACCTTGCCCGCCTTGATGCAGGAGGTGCAGACGTTCAGCCGCCGACGGGTTCCACCCACGACGGCCCGGACGGTCTGAATGTTCGGGTTCCAGCGACGGCGAGTGCGTCGGTGGGAGTGGGAGACCGACATACCGAAGCCCGGCCCCTTGCCGCAGACGTCGCACACCGAAGACACGAGAAACACTCCGTCGAAGTAGTAATGATCCCGGNGTATNCCCGGGACGTCGGGCGGTCAGGACCGCGATCATACTCATCCCGTGAGCCTGATGGCCTGGTCGGGAGAACTCGCGCAGCAGAGACCAGGTTGAGGTTACCCCAGGCGATGTGGTCTCGGTCGTGGGGCACGGGGCGACCGAGCTTGGCGCCGTCGGCGGTTCGGGCAATATCTGGGTGTGGTCGACCTCGACACGCCCCTGAAGTCACTCCTCGGTCCGCGGGCCGCCACCCTGTTGGCGGAGGGCCTCGAGCTGCATGTGGTCGGTGACCTCCTGGCGCATCTGCCCCGCCGGTATCACGAGCGGGGCGAACTGACGGATCTTGCCGACCTGGTCGTCGGTGACACAGTCACGGTCCAGGCGCGGGTGGAGAAGATCGAGCGCCGACCGATGCGGGGCAGCCGCCGGTCCATGTTGCGGGTCACAGTGACGGACGGCACCCATCCACTCGCTCTGACCTTCTTCAACCAGAGCTGGCGGGAACGCGACCTTCGTGCTGGGACAANGGCGCTGTTCGCCGGAAAGGTCGACGAGTACCGCGGCCACCNCCAGCTGACCAACCCCGAGGTCCAGCTGCTGGAGTCGGAGGTCGAGGGCGACGTCACCGGCGCGCAGTTCGCAAACGCGCTGGTGCCGATCTACCCCGCNGCCGCCAAAGTACCGAGCTGGACCTTGGCCAGATGCGTCCGCCTGGCCTTGGACTCCCTCGGCCCTCTTGAGGACCCGCTGCCGGAGGACCTGCGTCGGCGGCATCGACTGTGCACGCTCGCCGAGGCGTACCGGCTGGTGCATCAGCCTTCCAGCCGCGTCGAGGTCGCTACGGGGCGCAAGCGTCTGACCTGGGACGAGGCTCTGGTTCTGCAGGTCGCGCTGGCGCGCCGCCGCCGCGACGTGCAAGCGTTGGCGACGACCGCCCGCAGCGCCAGGCCGGACGGCCTGTTGGCCGCATTCGACGCCGCACTGCCCTTCCCTCTCACAGCGGGCCAGCGTGAGGTGGGTGCCACCATCGCGGCGGACATCGGGCGCCCGGTGCCGATGCACCGCCTCCTNCAGGGCGAGGTCGGGTCGGGCAAGACGGTCGTGGCGCTGNGGTCGATGCTCATCGTGGTTGACGCGGGCGGCCAGGCTGTTCTCCTCGCTCCGACCGAGACGCTCGCTGCCCAGCACTACCGGAGCCTGCGGGAGATGCTTGGTGATCTCGCGCGATCCGGTGAGCTCGGCGCCGATGAACAAGCGACTCGTGTGATACTGGTCACTGGTTCGATGGGCGCCCGCGCTCGGCGGGAAGCGTTGGCGGACATATCAGAGGGTTCAGCCGGTCTCGTCGTGGGGACGCATGCTCTGCTACACGAGGAGGTCGTCTTCGCGGATCTCGGGCTGATCATCGTCGACGAGCAGCACCGATTCGGGGTCGAGCAGCGAGACGCACTGCGGGCGCGGGGCCGGCGACCCCCGCATCTGCTGGTCATGACGGCGACCCCGATCCCACGGACCGTGGCCATGACGGTCTTCGGTGATCTCGAGGTATCCGAGCTCACCGAGTTGCCGAGCGGCCGTTCTCCGATCGCCACGTTCGTCGTTCCCGCGGCCATCCGCTCGTGGGCCGATCGGATGTGGGGCCGGATCCGTGACGAGGTCGCGGCCGGTCGCCAGGCCTATGTTGTCTGCCCCCGAATCGGCGGGGACAGCTTGGACGACGACCCCGGCGCGCTCTCGGACGAGCCGGCGGGGCAAACGGGACGTCCGGCGGCGACGGTGACGGACGTGCTGCCACAGTTGATGGACGGTGAACTCGCGGGCCTGCGGGTGGAACCACTTCACGGCCGTCTCCCGGCGGCGCAGCGGGAGGCCACGATGACCCGCTTCGCCCAGGGAGAGATCGATGTGCTGGTGGCGACCACAGTCATCGAAGTCGGGGTGAACGTGCCCAACGCAACGGTGATGGTGGTTCTCGACGCGGATCGGTTCGGGGTGTCGCAGCTGCACCAGCTGCGGGGACGGGTGGGGCGCGGCACCGCACCCGGGTGGTGTCTGTTGCATACAGCGACGGACCAGGGAACGCCAGCCTGGCACAGGCTGGGAGCGGTCGCCGCGACCAACGACGGCGCCGAACTCGCTCGACTCGATCTGGCTCAGCGCCGGGAGGGGGACGTACTCGGCGCGGCTCAGTCCGGGGGACGCCGATCCCTGAAGTTGCTGGCGCTGCTGAGAGACGAGGACCNGATCCGAGAGGNGCGCACCGAGGCAACCCGGCTGGTTGATGCCGATCCCGAACTGGATCGGCATCCTGCTCTGCGGCGGCTGCTTGACGCCGCGCTTGATGACGCCAGTGCCGCGTTTCTCGAGAAGGGATGACCGGCGCCTCGATGACGCGAATTATCGGTGGAACCGCAGGTGGACGCCAACTCCTCGTTCCCGCAGGTCGAGCCACCCGGCCGACATCCGATCGCGCCCGCGAGGGTCTGTTCAACACGCTGTCGACGTGTGTCGACCTGCCGGGTGCCCGGGTCGCGGATCTCTACGCGGGCTCGGGTGCGGTGGGCCTGGAGGCGTTGTCCCGTGGCGCGGCGCACGCGCTTCTTGTCGACCATGACCCGGCAGCGGTCCGAGCCCTGCGGCGAAACGTGACTGCCCTGGGTCTTTCGGGCGCAGAGATCATCCAGGCCTCGGTAGCGCGTGTGGTGCAGAACACTTCCGGGGATCCCTACGATGTGATGTTTCTCGATCCGCCCTATGCGATGAGCGACGTCGAGCTCGGCGAAGTACTCNCAAAGCTCCGCGGNAGCGCATGGCTGGCTGCGGACGGTGTCTGCGTGGTCGAAAGGTCCCACCGGTCGGGTCCGGTTGCATGGCCGGACGGCCTGTGTGCACTACGTGACCGGAGGTACGGGGAGGGTGTTCTCTGGTACGGTATTCGATCATGAGGAGGGCAGTCTGTCCCGGTTCATTTGATCCGATCACCAATGGCCATCTCGACATCGTCATCAGGGCGAGCAAGCTCTTCGACGAGGTGGTGGTCGCCGTTTCGATCAACAAGAACAAGGCCACCCTGTTCACCATCGACGAGCGCATGGAGCTCATTCGTGAGGCGGTGCGCAATCATCCGATGGCGCCGTCCAACGTCGTGGTGGACNCATCACACGNCCTGGTGGTCGACTTCTGTCGTGNCCGTGGTATCCAGTCGATCGTCAAAGGTCTGCGCGCGGTCAGCGATTTCGACTACGAACTGCAGATGGNCCAGATGAACAATTCGCTCGCAGGTGTGGAGACGCTCTTCATGAGCACGAACCCGCAGTATGCTTTTCTGTCCTCGAGCCTGGTGAAGGAGGTCGCTCGCTACGGCGGGGACGTCTCGCACCTCGTGCCCGACGTGGTGCTCAAGCAGCTCCGCGAGCGCGCGGTCGAGTAGCCGCTTCTGCAGCCGCCGGGGTGCGTCCGATGCCGCTCGCCCGCCAGTCCACTTTGCAGGGGGGCTGGAATGGGCTGGATGGGTGGCCATGAGGCCTGTCTCCTGGCAGGTGCCGACTGGCAGGCGCCGGCAGCGGGCCGGTCGGGTCGCGACGCGATCGGATACGCTGGACGCGTAGTCGGCGACTGCTGGGGTGCGTCCGGCGGTCCTCCGGGGTGCCTTGAAGGGCGGCCGGGGGGCTGGCTTCTCGGTCGTCAGCCGGCGCTGCAACAGTCCCACCCTCCACGTAGGGCCCGCCACTGCGGGCTTTCCCGAGCCGAACCTAGACGTGAATTCGACTGCCGCCATGACTGGATCCCACCCCCGCCGTAGGGCGCCCAAGGGCCCCTTGGTGCTCGACACCCGTGAGCTCGGCCGACGGCCGGGGTCGATGCGCCGTGTCCGGACACAGGCGGCGCTACCTGCCGATCTCGGGACCGAGATGATGTGGGTGCCCGCGGGAGCCACTGCCGCGCTGGATCTCCGACTGGAGTCGGTGATCGAGGGGGTGTTGGTCAGCGGCACGATCGTGGCCCCGCTGCGAGGCGAGTGCGGTCGTTGTCTCGACGAGGTGTCCGACGTCGGCACTGTCGAGGTCCGGGAGCTTTTCTACTACGCTGACCGGGCCGTGGACGTGGCGGATGACGACGACGCGCGGGTCCTGGTCGACGACCACGCCGACCTTGAGCCCGTGGTCCGGGACGCGCTTGTGCTGGACCTGCCGCTGTCCCCCACCTGCCGGCCGGACTGCGCGGGACTGTGCGCGGACTGCGGGNCACGGCTCGACGAGGTCGGGCCACATCACTCCCACGACCGCCTCGACGCGCGGTGGGCTGCGTTGTCCGCTCTTGCGGAAGACGGCGCNCCGACGGGAACTGATCAGGGTCGGTCCGACCCTGACGAGAGCAAGGAGAAGAAATAGTGGCCGTCCCGAAGCGACGCACCTCGCGCAGCAACACCCGGTCTCGCCGTTCGCAGTGGAAGGCCAAGGTGCCGACCCTCGCGAAGTGCTCCCGGGGGCATGTGATCCGGCCGCACACTGTGTGCACGACGTGCGGCCGGTACAACGACCGTCAGGTGCTAGACGTCTGAGCCGATGTGACCCNCATCGCCGTTGATCTGCTTGGGGAGGGGCTCCCTTTCGGGCCCCTCCTTGAGGCGTTGCCCACCGCGTTGGACGCGGACCCGCGCCTGGTGCTGATCCTGGTTTCGCCTGCCGAAGGTGTCCGTGAGGAGCTGGCACGGCTTGGAATCTCGGCTGGCGAAAGGGTGCTGCTGAGATCCGCCACCCACACGGTGGCCGGCGGGCCCGCTGCCCTTCGTCAGGTCCGCTCGCGCAGGGACGCCGGCGTCCGGGTGGCAGCCCGGCTGGCACGTGAGGGTGACGCCGATGCGATGGTGTCGGTGGCACCCGTCGAGTCGGTTGTCGCCGCCGCCCAGTTCACCCACGGACTGCTTCCGGGCGCGACACGAGCGGTACTGGCTGCGATCATCGGGCGGCAGGATGCGGGCGTCGTGTTGTGCGACGCAGGATCGGCCACAGGGGTGACGGCCGATGAGCTTGCCCAGTCCGCGCTGCTGGGCAGCGCATATGCGGCCCTGCGATTCGCGGTGGAGGCACCCCGGGTCGGGCTGGTGGCACCACGAGAAGCGCTGTTGGATCCGGCACGGCGCCTCGCCGACGAGCTGCTTCGGTCGCTCGATCTGAATTATGCCGGTCCGTGCACGGTGGAGAGTGTCCTGGCCCGACCTGAGTCGGCCGGTCAGGATCGGGCGGCGGCTGGNTGGTCTCCCGTAGCAGGCTCAGACCGGCGGCTGGAGGTCGCGGTGACTGACGGCTACACCGGAGATGTCGTGCTGTCGACCATTCGAGGTGTATCGAGCTGGGAACGTCGAGGTTCTGCCGGCGGCACCGATGCCGGCCTGGATCCGGCATGGGGAACATTGGAAGATCCTGATGTGCGAGGGGGAACGATCGTGCTAGGGGTCGACGGTATCGCGGTCCATGCGGAGCACACCCGAGGAGGATCCGTGGACGCCGGGGCCGGCGGGCTGCTCGCGGCGCTGAGGGTGGCGTCCTTGGCTGTACGCGGGGATCTCGTCCCTCGAACCCGGGCTGCGATGGCGACTCTGGTTGCGCGGCGGCGGGCGCTGGCTGGGTTGGCCGGATGACGCNCCATCTTCCGCCTCCTCCGCCCNGGGATGGCCTGATCGAGGTCCTCGAGGCTGCCGTCGATCCGGAGCTGCTGGACCGGGCGCTCACGCACCGTTCCTACGCCTACGAAAAGGGCGGTCTTCCAACCAACGAGCGGTTGGAGTTCCTGGGTGATGNGGTGCTCGGTCTCGTCGTGACCGCCGCGCTTTTCCTCCGTCATCCTGATCTTCCCGAGGGGCAGNTGGCCAAGCAACGAGCCTCGGTGGTGAACATGCGGGCACTCGCTGACGTGGCCCGTGGCATCGGTCCAGACGGTCTCGGGCCCTACCTGCTGCTCGGCCGGGGGGAGGAGACGACCGGAGGCCGCGACAAGGCGAGCATCCTGGCCGACACCCTTGAGGCCATCATCGGGGCGGTCTATCTCTCGGCCGGCCTCGACGCGGCTTCCATTTTCGTGCATCGCCTGTTCGATCCGTTGTTGGACGAGGCTGCGGGTCGTGGCGCCGGCCTGGACTGGAAGACCTCGTTGCAGGAGCAGACGGCCCTGCTCGCCCTCGGGNCGCCCGAATATGTAGTCGAGGAGGCCGGTCCCGATCACGCCAAGAGGTTCACCGCGCACGCGCGCATCGCCGGCGAGCCGTTGGGAGAGGGAGAGGGCGGCAGCAAGAAGGAAGNGGAGCAGCGAGCCGCGGCAGCGGCCTTCGCAGTGCTGGAGAGCCGAGCGGCCGCGGCGGCACAGCAGGATGGAGACAGCCGCCCGACCGGTCCCGCAGTGCTCGGCGATGCTTCCGTGGCAGGTCCATCGAGCCGGGGGCACGTCTCGGGCCCCTGACGCTGGTGATCGGCGACTGTCATGCACTGACGTCCCGTTTCGTACGGATGGCCCGGATCGGTTCCGCCCCTGACATCATCCCCGACGGTCGGAGATCATGCCTGAGCTACCAGAGGTGGAGGTCGTGCGCCGCGGGCTGCAGCGCGGTGTCGTTGGCCGGGTGATCGCCTCGGTTGCGGTGTGTCATCCGCGTGCCGTGCGCCGTCATCCGGCCGGCGCCGGCGACTTCGCCGCTCTGCTCGTCGGGCAGCGGGTGACGGCCGCGAGACGTCGCGGCAAGTACCTCTGGCTAGCGCTGAGGACGGACCTCGCGGCCGCGGTTGCGGCCGCGGCGCCGGCGCTGGCGATCGAACCGGGGACAGAGGGTGCGCCGGCGGGTCTGCCCGTGCTGGAGTCGCCCCCGTCTGCCGCACCCGACGATGCCCTGATCGCGCATCTCGGTATGAGTGGTCAACTACTCGTGGTGCCGCCGACGACTCCGGACCAGAGACACCTGCGCATTCGCTTCACCTTCGTCGACGGAGGCCGGGAACTGCGGTTCGTCGACCAGCGCACCTTCGGCGGCTTGGCGGTCGCCGTCGGCGGCGGGGAGCTGCCCGAGCCGGTCGCCCACATCGCCCGGGACCCGCTTGATCCCGCCTTCGACGAGGACCTCGTCGTCCGGCGACTGCGTGACCGCCGTACCGGCGTCAAGCGGGNGCTGCTCGATCAGACGCTGGTCAGCGGTGTGGGCAACATCTATGCGGACGAGGCGCTGTGGGCGGCCAGGATGCACTACGCCCATCCGACCGAGACGTTGACCCGTCCCGAGGTCCGCCGGCTGCTGGATTGTGTCCGCACGGTCATGATTGCGGCCCTCGACGCGGGTGGGACGTCCTTCGACAGGCTGTATGTCTCGACCGACGGGGTCAGTGGACTGTTTGAGCGGTCACTGGCGGTCTATGGTCGCGCAGGGCAGCCCTGCGGCCGGTGTGGGGACACGATCCGCCGCGACGCATTCATGAACAGATCCAGCTTCACCTGCCCCACCTGCCAGCGCCCACCCCGCCGACCCAGATGGTAGGATTCGATCAGACGTTCGAAGATGNACGCCTCCTTGAGAGGTGACCGCGAACGTGGCAGNGCGAGGCCGGTGAGAGCCCGCTCTCGCGCTGGACCACACTGCCGCCTCATCCGGGGCCGAGTCGGGATGTTCCCGGCTCGGTGAGGCTCCACCGACGGCGTCGGGTCGTGCTGTGGCCGCCCGAGGCGAGAGGGACGGAGATGCCATGAATCCGGATGCGCTGCTCGGCCGGGTGCGGAAACTCCTGGCCATGGCGGAGGCCGAAGGTCTCACCGAGGCCGCCAGGGAGTCGTACAACGTCAAGGCGGCCGAGCTCATCGCGCAGTACGGGATCGACCGCGCGCTCATCGAGGAGGCCGCGCCGAGCCGGGTCGCCGCCGCAGACCTTGTGGTTGCCCTCGACTCGCCCTACGCCCGAGACAAGGTCTCGCTGTTGGCGAGCATCGCGGCCCCGCTGGGGTGCCGGCTCGTGCACCGCACGGTTCGCCGTGACCGCGGGACGGAGCATTCCGCGCACCTTTTCGGCATGGATGCGGACATTCGCCGGGTGCAGGTGTTGTTCACGTCGGTGCTTGTGCAGCAAGCACACGGACTGNCCGTCACGCGTCCGCCGCGGCATGAGGACCCGAGAGCGTTCCGCCGGTCGTGGATGGCCGGGTTCGCCCTGGCCGTCGCGCAGCGGTTGGCCCGTACGGAGCGGACGGCGCGTGAGCGGGCCCAGGCTCAGCAGCGGGCAGACGAACGCGACGGCCTGGAGAGCCACCCCTCGGTCGCGGTGGTCCTCGCGGACCGGAGTCAGCGGGTGGACGCGCATCTCGCCGCCGTCTACCCGCGCCTGCGTACACCGCGAGCGCGTCAGCTTTCCGGCAGCGGCGGTCGGGAGGGCTACCTGGCCGGCGAGCGAGCCGATCTCGGGCTCGGCAACCGGGTGTCCGGTCGAGTCTCGCCAGCGATCGGCTCGCGTGGATAGATGACAGATCTTCCTGGCTAGAGCTTGCCGCCCGGAAGATTGGGAACCGCGGTCTGCGTGGGGCCGGAGGTCCGTGGCGGAGCGTAGCCAGGTCCAATGATCTTGTTTGCGCCGTCAACCGGTTCCGGCGTCACATGACGATCGCCGTCGGTGCTTGCGTGCGGGACGGGTAGCGCTCCACCGTCCTGGGAGAAGTTCTGTCCGCAACCGCTGATCAGCAGCGCCGACCCGAGGGCTCCGCAGACGAGTGCCACGGCGGTGGACCTGCGGCGGGAGTGCGGCCCCAGCGGCCGCTTCCGTTGAGGTTCCACCGGCCGTCGCGCCTCGCTCGATCGGCCTGCCATGTCTGAGAGAGATGAGGTGTCCACGATGGGCTGTACCCTACCGTGCTGATGAGCGAGGTACCCATCAAGCAGACGATGCCTGGCCCGACCGTGGTCCGCTTCACGGCTCGTGTCGTCGGCCGTGTTCAAGGCGTCGGTTTTCGTGACTACGTGCGCACCCGCGGCCGCCGGCTCGGCTTGGTGGGNACGGCTACCAATATGCCCGATGGTGCTGTCGTGGTGATTGCGGAGGGCGGGGCGCCAGCGTGCCAGAATCTTGCCCGTCTGCTCGTGACGGGGCACACTCCAGGCTGGACGGATCGGGTCGAGGTGGTGTGGCAGAGGGCACAGGGCGATCTGGCTGACTTTCGCCGGAAGTGACTGCTTGTGGACACTGTGCTGGCCCAACTGTCGTCAGGATGACGGTCAAGTTTTTGCGTGTTCACCGGATCAGTCGGGGGGCATGTGACATGCTCTTGACTTTCGGTCACTCGGCGTGGGACTCTAGGGCCATTGTTTGGGGCGCACTCTGATCTGTTCGGATCTTGTGTTGTCCGACACCCACTAGGTCACTCATCGTGGAGGACCATCACTATGGCGAAGGCCCTTTTCGGCCACGTCGGTTCCGGCAGCGACCTGNGTCTCTCCTACGAGGTACGCCGGCTCCGTGCTCGAGTTGCGGAGCTTGAGGCTGAACTGACCCGAGTACGCGAGGTTAACGAGGCACTGGTCGGTGGTGTCGACGTACCGGAGGATGTCCGGGCACTCGACGCCGAGCCGGCGTACAGCTGAACCGCAAGGTCGGCTATCGGGGGCGTTTCCTGACCGGAGCGCCCCTTCGTACTGACTACGCCCGGCTCTGAGCGATTTTTTGGCCTCGGTATGTGCGCGAATGGCTACATACTGTAATTGAGGCGTTGCTTGGTCGGGGGCGGTCGTCGTGGCGTCGGGGTCGTCGCTTGGGGGAGGACTCCTGGCGTGGCCCCGAAGTGCTGCGATGTTCCGTCCCCGTTCGGGGGCTGGGACCGCAGTGTCGGTCTTGCGGGAATCCTGGCGTAATAGGTTACTTCTCCGGCTCTGCGGGCCCTGTTCGGGACGCAAGCGCGGAGTGTATCCGTACGGTCGCTTTGTGTTGCTCGATAGGATGGGCACTCCCACGTCGGCTGATCCCGGCCATCCGTCACCAGTCCGGCGAGCCCTCCTCACCGCTCCGGAGACCGGTGCATCTCAAGAGCCTGACCCTGCGGGGCTTCAAGTCCTTTGCGAGCTCGACCTCCTTGCATCTCGAGCCCGGAATTACCTGTGTGGTGGGCCCGAATGGGTCGGGTAAGAGCAATGTGGTCGATGCCATCGCCTGGGTGCTCGGGGAGCAGGGCGCCAAGGCGTTGCGGGGCGGNACCATGTCGGACGTCATCTTTGCGGGCACACCCGCGCGCCCGGCGCTTGGTCGGGCGGAGGTGCTGCTCACGATCGACAACTCCGACGGCGCGTTGCCGATTGAGTACACCGAGGTAACCGTCGGTCGTCTCATGTTTCGCAGCNGGGAGAGCNAATACACGATCAACGGTACGGGATGCCGGCTCCTCGACATCCAGGAGCTCATGAGNGACTCGGGGATCGGCCGCGAGTTGCACGTGATCGTGGGCCAGGGCCAGCTTGACGCCGTGCTGCACGCACGCCCCGAAGATCGCCGTGCGTTCATCGAGGAGGCCGNCGGGGTTCTCAAGCACCGCAAGCGCAAGGAGAAGGCGCTGCGCAAGCTTGAGGCGATGGCGGCGAACCTCACCCGACTCACCGACCTCTCCGCGGAGCTACGTCGGCAGCTCGNCCCCCTCGGCCGGCAGGCGGAGATCGCGCGGAAGGCCGGAGTCATCCAGGCATCGCTCAGAGACGCCCGGCTTCGGCTGCTCGCGGACGAGCTGAACTCTGCCCGGACCGCGATCGCCTCGGACGTCGTGGACGAGGAGGCGCTGCGGCGACGGCTCACCGACTCGGAATCGGCGCAACATGCCGCAGCGCAGCGTGAGGCGCAGCTCCAGTCGGAGCTTGCCGCCGTCGTCCCCCNCGCGGCCGCGGCGCAGGAGACCTGGTATGCGATGGCCTCCCTGCGGGAGCGGTTGCTGGGAACCCGCTCGCTGGCGACCGAGCGAGCCCGGCTGCTGCGGATNGGATCCGATGAACTACGAGGTCGCCGTGATCCAGATGAGCTCGAGCAGGAGGCGATCGCGGTCCGGGAGCAGGAGATCGCGCTCACCGAGCGGTTGGAACGCGATCGCGAGCTGCTCGAGGAGGTGGTCGTCAGACGGGCGGATCTCGAGGCAGCGCTGGCAGACGAGGAACGCGAGCTGATCGCCGCCGCTCGCGCCGCGTCCTCCCGGCGTGAGGAGCTCGCTCGGCTCGCCGGTCAGGTCGAGGCCGCGCGGTCGAGGGCGACCGGCGCGGAGGAGGAGATCGCGCGGACGACGGAGGCCCTGACGGCCGCGCGGGAGCGCGATGCGGAGGCCGCACAGTCCACGACCGCGCTGCAGACGGAGCTCGCCCAGATGGAGGGCGCTCGAGAGGAACTCGCCGAAAGGCACGACGCCGCCGTGGCGGTGCACGCCAGCGCGACCGATCGCCTGGAGATGCTGCGGGCCGANGAGCGTGCGGCCGAGNGGGACCGGGCATCCTGGACGGCGCGCCGTGATGCACTGCAGCTTTCGCTCGCGCCAGCCGACGGCGTGGCGGCTCTGCTCGAGGCCGTCGCGCGGGTGCGGGCCTCCGACAGCGAGCCGACCGCCGACACGGGCGTCCCGCGGGGCGGCGGCGAGGGGGCTCATGACGGGACCTCCGCAGGCGAAGCGTCGCCCGCGAGGTCCTCTGGCGGGAAGAGAAGCGGACCTGGTGGCCNTCGGCATCGATCAGGTGCGGCGAAGGACTCCGGCCCCGCCGACGGGCGACGATCCGAACTCCCGCCCCTGGACCCCTCTTTTGTGCCCCTCGGTCGGCTGTCCGACGTTGTGACCGTGCGGTCGGGAGCCGAGGTGGCGGTGGCCGCGGCGCTGGGGCCGGCCGCCGACGCGCTGCTGGTCGCCACGCCGACCGAGGTACTGACCGCGTTCGCCTGGCTGCGGCAGGCCGATGCCGGCCGAGCTGCGGTGGTGATTCCCGGGACCATGAGCGACGGGAGCGAGGCCGCAGGCGACGCCCATGATGCCGGCGGTTGGCCGCGTCCCGGCCGGGGTCGCGGCGAGCTGGACGAGCCGGTCGCTGGCATGGCGGGCCCGCTCCCCGAAGGCTGCGTGCCCGTTCTGGAGCTGGTGGAGTTCATCGACGACCGCTTCCGTTTCGCGCTGGTGTCGTTGCTCGAAGGCACCGTCGTCGTCGACGATCTGGCCGCCGCCGAGCTCGCCGTCCGGTCTCGGCCCGACCTGCGGACTGTCACAAGGTCCGGCGACGTCCTCGGTCCCGCAGCGTCGATCGGGGGCAGCGCACATCCGCCGTCGGCGATCGAGCTGCGTGCAGCGGCCGACGAGGCGGAGGCCGGAGTAGTGGAAGCAGCTCGACGGGCCGAGACGGCGCACGAGTCCTTCGAGCCCGCCAGGACCGAAGTGGCGCGGACCCGTTCGGCCATCGACGCGGCGCTGGCCGCCCTGCACGGGGCCGACGCCCGGTATCGGGCGCTGTCCGAGCAGGTCGCACAGCTTGAGCGGGCGTGGGGCGGTGCGGGCTCGGAGGTGGCGCGGCTCGAGGCCGCCCGCGGCCGCGCGGAGACGGCCAGGGACCGGGCCTATGGTGCTCTGTCCGAGCTGGAGACCGCCCTCGCCGCGACCTCGGCGCAGCCGGAGATCGACGAGCCGACGCCGGCCGAGCGGGACCGGCTGGTCTCCGCTACCTCGGCCGTGCGGGCCGCCGAGGTCGAGGCTCGGCTTGCCGTGCGGACCAGCGAGGAACGGGCGCGCGGCCTGCAGGGCCGAGCGGACGGGCTGATCCGGGCCGCGGCGAGCGAACGCGCGGCCCGGGTTGCCGCCGCCCGTCGGCGCGAGGTGCGCGAGCGGCAGGCCGCGGTCGCGGCGGCGCTTGGGGACGCCACCCAGGTGACCCTGGATCGGTTGGACCGTTCGTTGGNCCGAGCCNCGACCGAGCGTGCGGAGGCCGAAGCCCTGCGCCGGGCGACCGAGACGAACCTGGCCGCCGTGCGCGAGCAGGCGCGGGCGCTCGCTGCCGAGGTCGCGGCGCTGCGTGATGCGGCCCACCGCGACGAACTGGCCCGCGCGGAGAAGCGTCTGCGGGCGGAGACGCTCGAGACCAGGGCGATGGAGGAGTTCGGGATCGGAGCCGAGGACCTGGTGGCCGAGTTCGGGCCGCAGGTGCCGGTTCCGCCCGACGATCCGGACGGTACGCCGGCGCCGTTTGATCGGGCCGAGCAGACCGCGAGGGCGGCCGCCGCGGAGAAGCAGTTGACCCNCCTCGGCCGGATCAACCCACTCGCCCTGGAGGAGTTCGCTGCTCTGCAGGAGCGGGCGGCGTTCCTGTCGGCGCAGCTCGACGACATCAAGAGCACCCGACGGGACCTGCTGCTCGTGGTCGAGGAGGTCGACGTCCGGGTTCGTGAGGTGTTCGCCGCGGCCTTCGCCGACACCGCCCGGGAGTTCGAGGTGGTCTTCGCCACCCTCTTCCCCGGCGGGGAGGGGCGGCTGGTGCTCACGGATCCCGACGACATGCTGACCACCGGAATCGAGGTCGAGGCCCGCCCGCCGGGCAAGAAGGTCAAGCGACTGTCACTGCTGTCGGGTGGGGAGCGATCGCTGACCGCACTCGCGCTGCTGCTGGCGATCTTCCGGGCTCGTCCGTCACCGTTCTACGTCCTCGACGAGGTCGAGGCGGCGCTGGACGATCGCAACCTCGGCCGGTTGTTGAACGCCATCGAGGGACTGCGGCAGAAGTCCCAATTGATCATCATCACTCACCAGAAGCGGACCATGGAGATCGCCGACGCCCTGTACGGCGTGGCGATGCGCGGTGACGGAGTCACGACTGTGATCAGTCAGCGGTTGCGGGATCGCGCGGCTGTCTGACCCGGCCCGGGTGGGTGCCGGGGTGGGTGAGCACCCCGGACCGCCCCGGCCATCTGTCAGGATCGGGGGGTGGAGCTCCTCATCCTGATCGTCGTCATCGCCGTCGTCGCACTGGCCACCATGGGACTCGTGGTGGGCAGTGCCGTGCGGCGGCGCCCCCGCCGGGCTGTCGGAAGGGGCGGTCGGTCCGACACCGACCTGTCTCCCGGTGTCGGTGACGACGCCGAGGTGCCTCGCGATGCGCCGACCCGGACGATCGATGACGTTGGCCTGCCCGCCGCGCCCGAGACCGCGCCGCCCCGAGCGGACGCGTCCGGTCCGCCGGTGATCGGGGATGTCGCGACCGCGGGCCCGGCGGAGAACCTCGCGCCCTCGGTTCCGCCGCAGCAGCGTCCCCCGGCGGAGATGCCGGCCCCGGCGGCCGGCCGGTTGGTGCGCCTGCGTCTGCGCCTGTCCCGTTCGCAGAACGCACTCGGCCGCGGCCTGCTCTCCCTGCTCTCGGGTGACAATCTCGACGAGGAGACGTGGGAGGACGTGGAGGCGACTCTGCTCCTCGCCGACGTCGGCGTGGTGGCCACCGGTGAGCTGGTGGCGGCGCTGCGGGAACGCACGAAAGTGCTCGGCGCGAGTACTCCGGCCCAGGCGCGGGCGATGTTGCGCGATGAGCTGCTCGCCCAGGTGGGCACCGCGACCGATCGTTCGCTGCGGACGTCGGTGCCGGATCGTCCGGCCGTCGTTCTCGTCGTCGGGGTCAACGGCACCGGAAAGACCACGACCTGCGGCAAGGTCGCGCGGCTGCTGGTGGCCGAGGGGCGAACGGTGGTACTCGGCGCAGCCGACACCTTCCGAGCGGCGGCCGCGGACCAGCTGCAGACCTGGGGGGNGCGGGTCGGCGCCGTGACCGTCCGCGGGGCCGAGGGCGGCGACCCGGCCTCGGTCGCCTTCGATGCGGTGAAGCGGNGCATCGATTCAGCCGCCGACACGGTGCTGATCGACACCGCCGGCCGTCTGCACACCAAGACCGGACTGATGGACGAGTTGGCGAAGATCAAGCGAGTGGTCGGCAAGCACGGCCCTGTTGACGAGGTCCTGCTGGTGTTGGATGCCACCACCGGGCAGAACGCGTTGGTCCAGGCCCGGGTGTTCACCGAGGCGGTGGAGTTGTCCGGCGTCGTGCTGACGAAGCTCGACGGCACGGCTAAGGGCGGGATCGTCATCGCTGTGCAGCGCGAGCTCGGCGTGCCGGTCAAGCTGATCGGCCTGGGTGAGGGGCCGGACGACCTTGCTCCCTTCGAGCCCGAGGCCTTCGTTGACGCCCTGCTCGGCGAGCCGGTCTGACGGACCGGGCGNGCCCATCTCGTCGTGCGCCGCAAGAAGACCACGGAGTGTCACACGTCAAGGTCTTCCCGTCGCTCTGAATGTGATCTAGGCTTCAGCGCTGAGCGGAGCCGGGAGGCTCCTCGGTAAGCCGCGACCATCGTCCTCGGCGAGTTTCCGGCTGGGGGGTGAGCGTCCGGCGAGGCGTCTCGCCGTCCTCAGNGCAGAGGGCGGATCCGGCCGGTAGGAGACCTGGTCGGCGTCCGTGCGGGTATGCCTCGCCGGGCCGCGCATGGTTGCGGGGTGGCCCGGCAGCGTCGCGCGGTGCGTCGGCGTGCCTGGTCGCCCAGCGGGACCAGGGCCTGCCGTAGGGCGAGGGGCCGTCCAGTGCCGNCTGACCGTAGCCGGGTGGCCGGGGGTGTTCGGACGCGGGGTGTGTTGTCCTCGTCGTCGGGTGCGTACGCTGGTGCCTGCGGTCCGCCTGCGATCTCGGAGTGTGTGCGCGTGTTCGACACCCTTTCCAGCCGCCTCGACAAGGTCTTCACGTCGCTGCGTGGTCGGGGGCGCCTGACCGATGCGGACATCGACGCCACGGCACGGGAGATCCGGGTGGCGCTGCTGGAGGNGGATGTCGCGCTACCGGTGGTGCGCAGCTTCGTCGCGGCGATCAAGAGNCGGGCGCGGGGGGCCGAGGTCGGCGCCTCGCTGAATCCGGCCCAGCAGGTCATCAAGATTGTCAACGAGGAGCTCGTCGCCATCCTCGGCGGCGGCACGACGACTCTGCGGTTCGCCAAGACGCCGCCCACGGTGATCCTCCTCGCCGGCCTGCAGGGCACGGGCAAGACCACCCTCGCGGGCAAGCTGGGGCGGTGGCTGAAGGCACAGGGGCACACCCCGCTGCTGGTCGCTGCCGACCTGCAGCGCCCCAATGCGGTCAACCAGCTCCAGGTGGTCGGGGNACGCGCCGGTGTCGAAGTCTTCGCCCCCGAACCCGGTAACGGCGTCGGAGATCCGGTCCGCGTGGCTCGTGACGCCCTCGCCCACGCCCGCCGCCAGGTCTTCGACGTCGTCGTCGTCGACACGGCCGGCCGGCTGGGCGTCGACGAGGAGTTGATGCGTCAGGCCGCGGACATCCGTGATGCCGTCTCGCCGGACGAGATTCTCTTCGTCCTCGACGCCATGATCGGTCAGGACGCCGTCGCGACGGCCAACGCCTTTGCCGACGGCGTCGGGTTCAGCGGCGTGGTTCTGACCAAACTCGACGGTGACGCCCGCGGCGGCGCGGCGCTGTCGGTCGCCCAGGTGACCGGGCGTCCGATCATGTTCGCCTCCACCGGCGAGGCCCTCGACGACTTCGACGTCTTCCATCCGGAGCGGATGGCGTCGCGGATCCTCGGGATGGGCGACGTCCTCACCCTGATCGAGCAGGCGNAGAAGGCGTTCGAGGCCGAGCAGGCCGAGGCGATGGCCGCGAAGATGGCGGCCTCGGAGTTCACCCTCGAGGATTTCCTCGACCAGATGCTCACGGTCCGCAAGATGGGTCCGATCGGCAACCTGCTCGGCATGCTGCCCGGCATGGGGCAGATGAAGGAGCAGCTCGCCCAGGTCGATGACCGCGACGTGGACCGGGTGGTCGCCATCATCCGGTCGATGACGCCGGGGGAGCGGCGTGACCCCAAGATCCTTCAGGCCTCTCGTAAGGCGCGCGTGGCCCGCGGGTCCGGCGTCACGGTTACCGAGGTCAACCAGTTGCTCGACCGCTTCGCCGAGGCCCGCAAGGTGATGCGCCAGATGGCGGGTGGGATGGGGCTGCCCGGCGGGATGGCCCGGGCGAAGGCCGCCTCCGCCCGCAAGGCCGCCAAGAAGGGGAAGGGCGCGAACCGCAAGGGAAACCCGGCGGCGCGGGCGGCGCAGGCCAAGGCGCAGAAGTCCGCGGCCCAGGAGCGCCTCGGTAAGGCGCCTGGCTTCCCGGAGGGCATGCCGGATCTGGCGGCCCTCATNCGTCAGCAGGACGGCCTTGGCGGAATGCCGCCCGGAGGTTCGCGCGGCGGTCGCTGACAGGCGTGGCCCCGCCTGGAGAGTCCGTGCTCTCCCGGGTGCGCGGCTGACGGCTGCGGTCTGGCAGACTGTAAGCTCTAGTGCAGGCCCTGCCTGCCAGCGTCGGTGTGGCTGCCCTCCGATCTCGTGCTGTACGAGAGTGATTCGAGTGGTTGTTCCGGCGCTGGTGCTTCCCACCGTCGGACCTCCCGTACCTCCGGGGTTCGGCGGTCACCGACACGTCTGGAGCCGTTCGACCACCGTGGCAACCAAGATTAAATTGCAGCGTCTCGGCAAGATGCGCGAGCCGCATTACNGCATCGTCGTGGCCGACGCCCNCACCAAGCGGGACGGCCGGGTCATCGAGGCCATCGGGCAGTACCACCCGAAGTCCGACCCGAGCATCATCAAGGTCGACGCCGAGCGGGCCCAGCACTGGCTGTCGGTCGGGGCTCAGCCCACCGAGCCGGTTCTCGCGATCCTCAAGGTCACCGGTGACTGGCAGAAGTTCAAGAACCTGCCGGCCCCGCCGCCGATGAAGGTCGCCGAGCCGAAGGCGGACAAGCGGGAGATCTTCCAGGCGGCGGCACGGGCCGCCGCGGGCGCCGAGGACCGTCCGGCGACCACTCCGAAGAAGGCCAAGAAGGCCGCGTCGGCGGATGGCGCGGACGCGCCGGCCGCGGACGCGCCGACCGCCGCGGGGCAGTAGGTGCTGGAAGCGGCCCTCGAGCATCTCGTGCGGGGCATCGTCGATCATCCAGATGATGTTCGCGTGGATCTCAACAACGGTCGGCGCGGCCGAACCCTGGAAGTGCGGGTGCATCCCGACGACCTCGGGAAGGTCATCGGTCGGCGGGGCCGCACAGCCCGTGCTCTGCGCACGGTGATGGGCGGCGTTGGCGGCCGTGGACTGCGGATCGACGTCGTCGATGTGGACCGCTGACACGCGTCGGTCTGGCGACGTCACCGGTCCACCCGGCGTTCACCTCCGTGACTGAGCCGATCGTCGTCGGCCGGATCGGCCGACCGCATGGTGTTCGGGGCGACGTCACGATCGAGGTGCGGACGGATCTGCCGCAGCGCCGGTTCGCGCTGGGTGCGGTGCTCGGGCGTGAGGGCGGCGGTGCCCCCCTCACGGTCGCCGAGGCCCGCTGGCATTCGGGCCGTCTGCTTCTCCGCTTCCAGGGAGTCGAGGATCGTGGCGCCGCGGAGGCTCTCCGCGACGTTCTGCTGACCATCGACTCCGCCGAGGCCGGACCACCGGTGGACGACGACGAGGACGCCGAGGGTGAAGGCGGCGACATCTGGTGGGACCGTGACCTCGTCGGCCTGGAAGCGGTCACGACTGCCGGTGCCACGCTGGGGCGGGTGACGGATGTCATCCATGCGCCGGCGGGCGACCTGCTCGCTGTCGGGCGTCCGGGCGGGGGCGAGCATCTCGTTCCGTTTGTGCGGGAAATCGTCCCGACCGTGGATCCGGCGGCGGGTCGGATCGTCGTCGACCCACCGCCCGGTCTGCTCGATCTCGACTGATTCCGCTCCGGACCGGCCGGCGACGACCCGCCACTGCGGGCGCCCCCGGTTCGGGGCCGACCCCGACGCTCCGGGAGCTGCCGATGCGCGCCGACGTCGTGACGATCTTTCCTGCCTACCTGGAGCCGTTGCGCCTGTCCCTGGTGGGCCGGGCCCAGGAACGTGGCACCCTCGAGGTCCGTACCCACGACCTGCGCGCGTGGACCAGTGACGTGCACAGGACGGTCGATGACGCCCCCTACGGCGGTGGCCCGGGAATGGTGATGCGCCCCGAGCCGTGGGACGCGGCGCTGTCGGAGATCGCGGCATCGGACCCGGCGCGCCGCCCGCGTGTCGTGGTGCCGACCCCGGCGGGCCGGCCGTTCTCGCAGCGTCACGCCGAGGAGCTCGCGCAGGAGCCGTGGCTGGTCTTCTGCTGTGGTCGTTACGAGGGTATCGACGCCAGGGTGATCGAAACCTGGGCGGATGACGAGATCTCGATCGGTGATTACGTGCTGGCCGGCGGCGAGGTCGCCACATTGGTCATCCTCGAGGCGGTAGCCCGTCTCCTGCCGGGGGTGCTTGGCAACAGCGCGTCGGCGGCCGACGACTCGTTTTCCGACGGTCTGCTTGAGGCCCCGGCGTACACGCGTCCGCAGGTCTGGCGGGGCGTCGAGGTACCGGCGGTCCTGCGATCCGGGGACCACGCGGCGGTGGCCCGGTGGCGGCGGGCGCAAGCGCTTCGCCGTACCGTGGCGCGGCGGCCTGATCTGGTGGCGCAGGCCGAGTTGTCCGACGCAGACCGTGCCGTTCTCGACGCCGTCGCGGCCGAAGTCCAACAGGCCGCCACGCCTGGCGGTCAGCGCAGACCGCCGTGGCATCGTGATTCTCGGGCCTGACAGGCTCGGCCGACGGCCGGGGCGGGTGGCCGCCCTGGGGTGCGTGGTCGGAGTCGCCCGCGCGTGTGGCACAGTACAATGCAGTGTCCGCCGGTTCGTGACCGGCTCGGGTGGCCTCAGGTCGAATGATCCCTGCGGGACGTCTCCGTGGTGGAACCTGTCGACGCACGGGTCCGGGTCGGGCTCGGCCATGGGTTGTTCGCCGCGGTCGTGGGCCGAGGGCGCGGACGATCCACTCTCAACCTCTTCAGGAAGCGACTGCCATGCACACCCTGGACAGCCTCGACGCCGAGTCGCTGAGGACCGACGTGCCCGAGTTCTGGCCGGGCGACACCCTCAAGGTCCACGTGCGGGTCGTCGAAGGAAACCGTCAGCGCATCCAGGTCTTCCAGGGTGCTGTCATCCGTCGCCAGGGTGGCGGAGTGAGGGAGACCTTCACCGTCCGGAAGGTGAGCTTCGGCGTCGGCGTCGAGCGCACCTTCCCGCTGCACAGCCCGATCGTGTCCAAGATCGAGATCGTGACCCGCGGTGACGTTCGTCGGGCGAAGCTGTACTACCTGCGTCAGCTCCGCGGTAAGGCCGCCAAGANCAAGGAGAAGCGGGACCCGATCTCGCGCTGACGTCCTCAGTCACTCAGTGCCCCGCCCGGGCCGATTGTCGGCGACTTGCCGGTACTCCGTGCGCGTGTTGACCCCCTTCTTGGACGAAGATGGGCGGCACGGTCCGCAACGACGTCGCATGGGGCGGCTGGTGGCACGTCGACCGGTCCGATGAGGTCAGACGGTCGATCCAGCGAGGTGGCGGAGTGAACGCATCCAGTCCGGGTGGGCATCGTCCGCCGGGAGACGCAGGTGGCAGCCGGCCCGTCGATGATCCACGACGGGTCGGCCCCGCCTCCGAGGGGTCACCGCGGGTTTCACCTCTGCGGAGTGAATCCGCCGACGAACGGTCCGACCGGACTGTTGACCCCGCAGAGGCCCGTGAGGACGTCGGCGGCCCGGCCGCGCTCGACGGCACGGGCGGAGAGCCGGCCCCAGGCGCGGACGAACCGGGGACTGGTCGCCGAGTCGGTCGACCCGGATCGGGTGTCCGGGGCCGGGGCTCCTTCCTGCGCGAGCTGCCCGTGCTCGTTCTGGTCGCGTTTCTGCTGGCGCTGCTCATCAAGGCCCTGCTGGTCCAGGCCTTCTGGATCCCGTCGGAGTCGATGGAACGCACCCTGCTGGTCGACGACCGTGTGCTGGTCAACAAGGTCGTCTATCACTTTCGTGACGTGCATCGGGGCGAGATCGTCGTCTTCAACGGCAAGGGAACGGGTTTCGACCATCAGGAGTCGATCGTTCCCAAGCCCACCAATGTCGTCAGCAAGTTCGTCCGCGGTGCACAGAACCTGCTCGGCCTCGGGGCCCCAAGCGAAACCGATTTCATCAAGAGGGTCATTGGGGTCGGCGGCGACACGGTTGCGTGCTGTGATGCGGAGGGCCGCGTGACGGTGAACGGCCACCCGCTGGACGAGCCATACGTGTATCAGAACGACTACCAGCGTTTCGGCCCGGTGAAGGTACCTGCTGGCTATCTCTGGGTGATGGGAGATCATCGGGGGGCGTCGTCCGATGCCCGCCAGAACGGACCGATCCCCAAGGACAAGGTGGTGGGGCGTGCCTTCGTCCGGGTCTGGNCGCTGAGTCGGCTCGGGTTTCTCGGCGTACCGGGCACCTTCAGCGGGATCCCCGACGCGTCGGTTGCTCCTCGCGCGACGCCGGCGCCCACCGCACCCGGGGCGTCGGCGGCATCCGGTGCGGGGGCGGCCCAGCCCAGGCCGGGCCTGCCGGCGACAGACGACACGTCCCTGGTGGCGATCGTCGCGCTGGCCCCGCCGGCCTGGCGGGCCCGGCGCCGCCACCGGCCGCCCGCCATGGCAGGGAGTCCGGTCCCGCCGCGGCCCGGATCCCCATGAGGCCGCGTGGGGTCGTGATCCGGCGCGACGCCGGCCTGTTCGGTTACGAACGGGCGTTGGTGCGTTGTGGGCTCGGCCCGGTCGCCGGCGTCGACGAGGCCGGTCGTGGTGCCTGCGCCGGTCCTCTGGTTGTGGCCGCTGTGGTGCTCGGTCCTGATGGCAGGCGCCGGCTGTCCCCCCGGCTGGCCGACTCCAAGCTGCTGACCGAGCAGGTCCGAGAAGGACTCTTCGACGAGGTCCTGCGAGCGGCCGCGGACTGGTCCGCGGTGGTGATCCCGGCAGCGGAGATCGACCGGACCGGAGTACACGTGGCCAACATCACCGGCATGCGACGTGCTGTCGCGCGGTTGGGACATCGGCCGGGCTACGTGCTCACGGACGGGTTCGCGGTCGCCGGCTTCGGTACGGAGTCGTTGGCGGTCGTGAAGGGGGATCGGGTTGCCGCCNGCATCGCGGCGGCCTCGATCGTGGCGAAGGTGACGAGGGACCGGATCATGCGTGCGTTGCACACGCGCTATGCCGAGTACGATTTCGCGCAGCACAAGGGATACGTCACCGCGGCCCACGCGGCGGCGCTGGCGCGGTACGGACCGTGTGACGAGCATCGGAAGTCGTACGTCAACGTGGCCGCGCATGCGGTGCCGACGAGGGAAGCCCGATCATTGCGGCTGGAGGACAGAGTGCTTGCGACCAGCCTGCACGGCGTCACGGAGACCGCATGAGCGCGGAAGATCTCGAGAAGTACGAGACCGAGATGGAGCTTCAGCTCTACCGCGAGTATCGCGACGTGGTGGGGCTGTTCTCGTACGTCATCGAGACCGAACGCCGGTTCTACCTCGCCAACGACTATCAGATCGAGGTCAGGAACAGTACGGACGGTGAGGTCTTCTTCGAGTTGACCCTCCGGGATGCCTGGGTGTGGGACATGTTCCGGCCTGCGCGCTTCGTGAAGAATGTCCGGGTCGTCACTTTCAAGGACATCAATGTGGAGGAGCTGACCAAGGCCGAGCTCTGACGCTCCGCTCGTGGGTCGCAGGCCCTCTGTGATGCTNCCAGCCGGCTCTGCCTCGACTCCGCCCTCGCCCTGGTGACCACGTAGGCGGCNCTCCGGCCGNGGCGCTTCGTTCATCGGCCGCCCNCCTCCGCCGGGGTCCCCTGGCCTGTGCCCGACCGGACCCGTCTGTTTGCGCGCTACCTGTGGACAAAGTCCGTCATCCACATCTTGATCAAGACCCCTGGTTGTTTCCGCCCGCAGCGCCGACGCTGAAGCAGGNCGGCGGGCGCACGTCCCCCGGCGGACGGGAGCGTGGCGATGCGCGCGAAGGACGCACTGGGTCGGTTCGGAGAGGAGGTCGCGTCCCGGCATCTGGCGGCAGGGGGCGCGGCGATCCTCGACCGTAACTGGCGCTGCCGGGAAGGCGAGCTCGATCTCGTGCTCCGGGACGGCGCAGATCTGGTGTTCTGCGAGGTCAAGACCCGATCCGGGACGCGCTTTGGGTCCGCCGCGGAAGCGGTGGTCGGTCGGAAGGCGGCTCGGATCCGCCGGTTGGCCGCCCGCTGGCTCGCGGAGCACCCGCACGCGCCCTCTTCCGTGCGTTTCGACGTGGTGTTGGTGTCGCGGCCGCCGGTCGGCCCGGTGCGCGTCGAGCATCTTCGGGGTGCGTTCTGATGGCGCTCGCCCGAGCCCGGGCGGTCGCGGTCCTCGGGGTCGAGGGACATCTGGTCGAGGTTGAGGCGGATCTGGCCGACGGCCTGCCGCGGCTGACTCTTATCGGCCTGCCCGACACTGCCCTGCACGAGTCGCGCGACCGGATCCGCGCCGCGGTGGTCAACTCCGGCCACAAGTGGCCGGACAGGCGGATCACCCTCGGCCTGTTTCCCGCCACCCTGCCGAAGGCGGGCAGCGGCTTCGACCTGGCGATGGCGGTTGCGGTGCTCAGCGCTGCCGCGGTGGTTCCGCCCGAATCCCTGCTGCGTCGGGTGTTCATCGGCGAGCTGGCGTTGGACGGTCGTGTGCGCGCGGTGAGGGGAGTGCTGCCGGCGGTGCTCAAGGCGGCAGCTGCGGGTGTCGAGCGCGTGGTGGTCCCGGCGGCCAATGCGGCCGAGGCGGCGCTGGTGCCCGGCGCCCGTGTCGAACCGGCCATCGATCTGGCCGGCGTGCTGTCGGTCCTGCGTGGGGAAGCTGCGGCGCCGGAGGTGACGGCGCCGCCGCCCACCGCGCCCACCCCGGCCGAAGTGCCGGGCCTGGACCTGGCGGACGTGGCCGGCCAGACCCGGGGTCGGCTTGCCGTCGAGGTCGCTGCGGCGGGCGGGCATCACCTGTTCATGCAGGGGCCGCCCGGCAGCGGGAAGACGATGTTGGCCGATCGGCTGCCCGGCCTGCTGCCCATGCTGGACACCGACGCCTCGCTGGAGGTGACGGCCGTGCACTCGGTGGCCGGCCTGCTACCGTCCAACGCTCCTCTCGTCACCCGCCCGCCTTACCGCAGCCCGCATCACAGCGCGACCCCGGCGGCGTTGATCGGGTCGGGCTCGGCGGTCATCCGCCCGGGGCTGGCCAGCCAGGCCCATCGCGGAATTCTTTTCCTCGACGAAGCCCCCGAGTTCAATCGGCAGAGTCTCGACGCGCTGCGCCAGCCGCTGGAGAGTGGCACGATCGAGGTGGCCAGAGCTCGGGCGACAGCCCGCTTTCCGGCGCGGTTCCAGCTCGTCCTCGCCGCAAATCCGTGCCCCTGCGCGAAGGCCCGGGGGCCGCGAGGGACGGGTTGTGAGTGCCCGAGCCTGGTGCGTCGGCGCTACCTCGCCCGACTCTCCGGCCCGTTGCTGGACCGGATCGACATCCAGGTCGCCCTGAGCGCNCCGAGCCGGGCCGAGCTCAGGGCAGATGTGGGCCGCTCGGCGACCTCGACGCAGGTCGCCACCCGGGTGGCGGGAGCCAGGGAACGTGCCGGCGCCCGGCTGGCGGGCACCCCATGGCGGGTCAACGCGGAGGTGCCCGGTCCGGCGTTGCGTCGGCTCTGGCCGCTACCCACGAAGGTCACCGCGGTGGCCGAGCGGGCTTTCGACGCAGGCCTGCTCACCGCCCGTGGCCTTGACCGTGTCCACCGCCTGGCCTGGACCTTCGCCGACCTCGCCGGGCGACCATCGCCCGGACCGGAACAGTTCGGTGCCGCGCTGGACCTGAGGTTGCCCGGATGGGCGGCATGAGCGCGTCCGGCATGCCCTCCGAGCTGCCCGAGCCCGGGACCGGCCGGCCCGCACCCGGGGCGGCCCCGCTGCGGTCGCCGGCGCGTGGGGCCGATTTCGGAGCTCCGTCGCCCGAGCAGGANGGCGGGGAGCCGACCGATGGCGTCACCCCGCTGCCGGCGGTGCCCGCTGGCACGGTGGAGACGGACGCGGATCGCCTCGGCCGGATCGCTCTGACCCGGGTGTTCGGACCCGAACATCAGCGCGTGGCCGTCGAGGTGGGGCGGCGAGGTGCCGCCCGGGTGTGGGCCGAGGTGCGGTCGGCGCATCCCGGCGTGGATCCCCTCCGCGACCTGGACGCCGCGTCCCGGGTCGGTGCCCGGCTGGTATGCCCGCAGGATCCTGAATGGCCGATCGAGCTCGACGCGCTGGATCGCCTGCGCGACGAGGGCGACGGCTCCGCGATCGGCGCGCCCCTGTGCCTGTGGGTGCGCGGCCCCGGAGACCTGCGTGAACTCGCATCAAGGGCGGTCGCCCTGGTGGGTTGCNGGGCCGCGACGAGCTACGGACTGCATCTCGCCGGCGAGATAGCTTTCGCGATGGCGGAGCAGGGCTGGGCGATCGTGTCGGGGGCGGCGTTCGGGATCGACGCGGCAGCACACCGCGGCGCGCTGGCCGCGGCCGGACCGACCGTCGCCGTCCTCGCCGGCGGCGTCGACGTACCCTATCCGGCCGCCCATGTGGAGTTGCTGGCCGAGATCGGTCGTACGGGAGCCGTCGTCAGCGAGGTCGCGCCTGGGACCCCGCCCTTCCGCCGGCGTTTCCTGACCCGGAATCGGGTGATCGCCGCGTTGTGCCGAGGGACCGTACTGGTCGAGGCGGGCCTGCGTAGCGGGGCCCTCAACACCGTCGCCCACGCCCGTCGCCTCGGCCGCCAGGTGATGGCCGTACCCGGCCCCGTCACCAGCGCGATGAGCGCCGGGTGCCACCGGCTGCTCCGTGACTTCCGGGAGCAGACCGTGCTGGTCACCGGGGCCGAGGACATCAGCGAGGAGATCGCGGCCGTAGGCAGGTTCGCTGAGCGCCCACCGACAGNCGCCGGGCCTCGCGACGAACTGTCAGCGATGGTGCGTGGCCTGCTCGACGCCATGCCTTCCCGCGCGGCGGTCGGCGTGTCGGTGTTGTCCCAGCGGACTGGGCTGCGCCCGGAGGAGGTGCTGGCCATGCTGGGGCCGCTGACCGTGGAGGGGCTGGTCGAGAGCGTCCCTACTGGGTACCGACTGACCTCGCTGGGCCGGGCGCCGTCCAACGCCCGGTCCCGATCTCGCCGAAGCTGAGCGAAGACCCCGTCCGGATGCTGTCCGATCCGGCGGGGTCTCTCTTCGATGATCGTTGGCCGGTGCGGTTGAGCCGACGCGGTCGCGCCGGTGCCGCGGAGCCGACGCGCTGCCGACGCTGCCGCCGATGCCGCCGATGCCGCCGAGCCGAATCCGTCGCATGCACGCGACGCCACGCGACACAACGTCCGCTGTCAGCGGGTCTTGACGCGGCGACCAGGTCCGGNGACGGTCATCGCATGGCATCGCACCANGGGCGTGGTCCTGTGCGCGGCCGGGTGGTTCCGGCGGTTTCGGCCCCCGACGGAGCCCGGACGGCGAGCGCGCGCGCTGTTTCGGGGCCGGCGGCGGTCGAGGGCGCCGAAGCGGGCTGGGCCGCGGCGATCGCCGGCTTCCGGCGCCATCTGGTCGCGGAGCTTGACCGGTCGCCGGAGACGGTCCGTGCCTACGTCGCCGATCTGGCGAGTCTGCGGGCGCACGCGGAGCGGGAGGGACGCCCGGAGCTCGCCGACCTGGATCTGACGGTGCTGCGCAGTTGGTTGGCCAGTATGCGCGCGGCCGGTGCCGCTCCGGCGACACGTGCACGGCGGGCCTCGCTCGCCCGGGTGTTCTCGGCCTACGCGGCCCGCCGCGGGTTCCTGACAACCGACGTGGCCGCCAGGCTGGTCGGCGCGCGCGCGGTCCGGCAGGTGCCACAGGTCCTGACCGCCGTCGCTGCGCGTCAGCTCCTGGACGCCGTGTCCGGGCCTGGCCAGGCGCCGGGCGACCAGGCCGCTGCGCAGGTACGGCACCTTACGGGTACACGACCAGGCCGCGATGACGATGCAGCCGTGCGAGAGGCCCTCGGCCTGCGTGACGCGCTGGTGCTCGAACTGCTCTATGGCAGCGGGGTACGGGTGTCCGAGCTGTGCGGCCTGGACCTCGGGGACATCGACGACGAGCGGCGGCTGCTGCGGGTACTGGGCAAGGGCGGCCGGGAGCGCAGTGTTCCGTTCGGAGTGCCCGCTGCCGGTGCGCTGCGGGCGTGGCGGACCTCGGGCCGTCCGCTCCTCGCCGCACCCCAAAGTGGGTCGGCTCTGCTGCTGGGACAGCTCGGGGGCCGGCTCGATCCACGCACGGTGCGGCGGGTCCTGGCGCGTTGTGTGGAGCTGGGGATCGTTCCCCCGGGGCTGACGCCGCACGGACTGCGCCACTCGGCGGCGACGCACATGCTTGAGGGAGGTGCAGATCTGCGCTCTGTCCAGGAATTTCTCGGCCACGCCAGTCTCGCCACCACACAGATCTACACGCATGTGACCCCGGAGCGACTTCGCGCGGCCTTCGAGCAGGCGCACCCGCGCGCGTGACTCGCAGCGGACTGTCGTCGGTCATCCAGGGCGAAGGGGTAGAAGCCGGGGCGGAACCCGCCGGAACGAACNCAACGGGTCGAGGTATTCCACGCCGTGTAGCAGCCCCCAGTGCAGGCACGTCGTCGTGGGGCAACCGGGGTGGCCGTCGGTGATCCAGCCGAGCAGATCACCCGCCTGGACGACGGCGCCAACGCGGACGGTAGGCCGCAGGGGTTCGTAGGTCGTCCGGACCGTTCCATGGTCGACGGTCACCACTCCCCGTCCCGCTACGGGACCCGCAAAGCTCACCGTTCCGGCGGCGGCCGCCAGCACGGCACTGGCCGGCGAGGCCCGCAGATCGACGCCACGATGGCCGGGGCCGAAGGGCGTCGCAGGACGTTGGAAGGCTCGGCTCACCGCCACCGGACCCGGCAGCGGCCACCGCAGAAGCGGAATGCCCGCTGCGGCCGCGGGCGCCGTCGTGGCGGCGAGCCGGTCCGAAGCGCCGGGCGGTGATGCGCGGCGAGGCGCCAGCGCGCCACCGCCCGGCGGACTGGCGACCGGCGGGGACAGGGCCGGTCGCCGAGCGTCCCCGGGCCGGGTCGAGCCCGGCTCGGGGGGTCGGTGGACGGAGAAGGGTTCGTCGGGCCCCGGTGCGGAGGCGGCGTCGCGTCCGGGCAGGGAGGCGCTGGGCGCCGGTGCGGAAGGGACCGTTCGGGCGGAGGGCGCGCCAGGCGACATGATCGGACGCGGGGGCGGGTTGGTGGTCCCCACCTCCTGGACGGGCGCTCGGGGTGTGACGGCGACAGGTCCTTGTGCCACCGCCAGCGCCTGGGCGATCGGGTCGTCCGGGAGCGCCCCGCCCTGCGGACCGGTCCCGAGGCCGGTCTCCGGCTCGCTGCCTGGCAGTGAGCCGTCCGGGTCGGCGGCGCGTGCGGCGACGGTGGCGGGCGGCCCGCTCGCTCGCGGGTTGATCGGGACTCTGCTGGGCCAGCCGACGGCGATCAGCAGCGCGATCGCCGGGATGACGAGCCAGAGCGGATCGAAGCGGGGCAGTCTTGGCATGGCGGTGTCAACCTCCGGGGTCGAGGGAGGCGCGGCGGCCGGGTGGCGTCCGGGGCGACGATCCCGGCCGCCGCTTGGCCGGTCCGCGAGAGCGGCGGATCGGCCGGTTCCACGGTGCGATGTTTTGCGCTGGTTGGGTAGTCCGGGATTTATGGCTGTGGATAACTTGCTCCGGCATTGATTCGAGATGAGACGTCGACCCGCGGATCGGCCTGCTGTGCGGTCGTTGCACTCCGTTCGCCCCGCCGGGCCGAAGATCGGCGAAGGCTGGCGCCGCCGGCGGGCATGCCGCGGCGGCACATGATCTTGACGGCCGGGGTGGGCGGGTTTTCCGCTGGGCCGTGGCGCGGGTCCGGGTATCATGGTCGGCAGGGCCCGCATCGCGGGTTCAGTTCGCACGCCCGCTTCCGAGGGTCCTCACCAGGCCGTCGGAAGGGTCTCCTCGGTCCGTCGCATCGCGACGGCCACGACCACTCCGGGCGTCAGGGGCAGCCGTCGTCAGGCGGCGCCGTCACAACCGAGGCGTCCGGCCGCGGCCGGACGGAGAGGAGCGACGCGCCATGGNCGTCGTCACCATGAAGCAGCTGCTCGAGAGCGGCGTGCACTTCGGGCACCAGACCAAGCGCTGGAACCCGAAGATGAAGCNGTACATCTTCACTGAGCGTAACGGCATCTACATCATCGACCTGCAGCAGACTCTCTCGTACATCGACCGCGCCTACGACTTCGTCAAGGAGACGGTGGNGCACGGTGGCACGGTGCTGTTCATCGGGACGAAGAAGCAGGCCCAGGAGGCCATCGAGGAGCAGGCCGCCCGGGTGGGCATGCCCTACGTGNAGGAGCGCTGGCTCGGCGGCATGCTGACCAACTTCTCCACCGTCTACAAGCGTCTCCAGCGGCTCAAGGAGCTCGAGGAGATCGAGNTGACCGGCGGTACCGAGGTCCGCACGAAGAAGGAGCAGCTCGTGCTGACCCGGGAGAAGGCGAAGCTGGAGCGCACCCTCGGCGGCATCCGGGACATGAGCCGGGTGCCGAGCGCGGTGTGGGTGGTGGATACGAAGAAGGAGCACATCGCGGTCGGCGAGGCGCGCAAGCTGGGCATCCCGGTCGTGGCGATCCTTGACACGAACTGCGACCCCGACGAGGTCGACTACCCGATTCCCGGCAACGACGACGCGATCCGCAGCGCGGCGCTGCTGACCCGCGTGGTGGCCGACGCCGTCGCGGACGGCCTCATGGCGCGGGCCGGTGCTTCCAAGGCCGCCGACGCCAAGCCCGAGCAGTCCGCAGGCGAGGAGCCGCTGGCCGAGTGGGAGCAGGCGCTGCTGCGCGGCGAGGGCACCGCGCCGGCGGCGAGCGAGGAGCAGCCAGCAGAGGAGCCGGCGCCGGCCGCTGCCGAGGCCCAGACCGACGCGGCGGTCGGTACGGCGGTCTGACCTCGGGTCGCTCCGCGCGCCGGGCCTTCGTGGCGCCCGGCGCGCGCCGCCCGGCAGCCGGTATCGGTTGCGGCCACCTCGTGGCGGCTACCCGGGGCGGTCCGGGCAGGCGGCGCAAGATCGCCGACGCGGGGAGCCCGCTGACCTGAGGGCCTGGAGCGCCCGGTCGGCGGGCGCGAGGGCGGAGTACCGGCGGCGGTAGCCGGCCACTGGTGGCCCTCCCGCCGCGCCACGCCTCTGGGACCGCGCCACGCCTCTAGGACAACGACAGCATTCCGACGGACACCGACGAGAAGAGCACCATGGCAGACATCACAGCCGCCGACATTCGCAAGCTCCGGGAGCTCACCGGGGCTGGGATGAGCGACGTCAAGAAGGCGCTGGTCGACAACGACGGCGACGTCGAGAAGGCGAAGTCCTGGCTGCGGNAGAAGGGCAAGGCACAGGTCGCCAAGCGCGCGGCGCGCAGCGCCGCCAACGGCCTGGTCGAGTCCTACCTGCACCGGACGGACCCGCAGTTGCCCCCGACTCTCGGAGTGCTCGTCGAGCTGCGCTGCGAGACGGACTTCGTGGCGAAGACCGACGACTTCAAGCAGCTCGCCCGCGACCTCGCCCAGCACATCGCGGCCGCGGACCCGCTGTACGTCACCGCGGACCAGATTCCCAACGAGGTGCTCGAGGCCGAGCGCAAGATCTATGAGGCTGCTGCCCGCGAGGAGGGCAAGCCCGAGCAGGCGATTACGAAGATCGTCGAGGGCAAGGTCAACGGCTACGTCAAGAGCAGCGTGCTGCTGGACCAGCCGTGGGTGAAGGATGGCAAGGTGACCATCCGAGCCCTGCTCGACCAGGCGGGCGCCTCGCTTGGCGAGAAGATCGAGGTCGGCCGGTTCTCCCGGTTCAACATCCGGCAGGCCTGAGCGCAGGTACACGGGACGGCGGGCGGACAGTGGCCGCCCGCCTGTTTCGCGTTCGCGAGAGACCGCCGCGACGGCGCCCGGTGTCACGTACCGGGACGGCAACACGACGGTTCGACATGTTCGGCGTGGCGCGTCCCCCCGGGCTCCGCGGGGGCGGCTTCGTGCGGGACACTGATTGCCACGGTTGTGCGATCATCGACGGGGCCGGGGCCCTGGCGCGCACGGGCAGCACGTGTCATGTCGCCGGTCGGAAGGCGTCCCTGTCCGGAGGGCGGCCGGCCGGCAGGCTGCTGTTGGAGCCGGACGGATGCNGGCGAGTCAGAGTGGACGGAAGGAAAACCGGTGATCGACGACACACTTCTCGATGCCGAGGAGAAGATGGAGAAGGCCGTCTCGGTCGCCAAGGAGGACTTCGCGAACATCCGTACCGGTCGTATCACGCCCGNGGTCTTCTCCAAGATCGTGGTGGATTACTACGGTGCGCCGACCCCGGTGCAGCAGCTCGCGTCCTTCCACATCCCCGAGCCGCNCATGGTGATCATCACCCCGTACGACAAGTCGTCGCTGGCCTCGATCGAGAAGGNGGTGCGCGACTCCGATCTCGGGGTCAACCCGAGCAACGACGGCACGATCATCCGCATCGTCTTCCCTGAGCTGTCCGAGCAGCGCCGGCGCGACCTGGTCAAGGTTGCCCGCTCCAAGGCGGAGGAGGCCCGGGTCAGCATCCGCAATGTCCGACGTCATGCCAAGGACGGGATCGACCNCATCGTCCGGGACGGCGATGCCGGTGAGGACGAGGGCCGGCGGGCGGAGAAGGACCTCGACGAGGCGACCCACCGTTACGTCGGGCAGGTGGACGAGCTCCTCCGCCTCAAAGAAGCGGACCTGCTGTCGGTCTGACCATCGTCGCCCCCGGAGCCGGTTCGGCCCGCCCACCCCTCGATGCGAGCCAGATGATCGTGGCGGCGCGTGCAGGGCGACGGCGGGGCATGCGTGCCGGTTCTGTCCGCCTCTGTCGAGATAGTCGAGATACAGGCATTCATGACGGCAGTCGACGGCCGCGCCGTGGTTGACGGCGGGCCTTCCGGAAGCGCCGAAGCGACCGGGGCCGCTGCCGGCGGCGCCGGGCCCGCAGAGGTCCCACCGCGCCGTTCCCGCGCCGGCCGCAACCTGCCGGCCGCGATCGCGGTCGGCGTCCTGCTCGGCGCGATCATTCTCGTCCCGCTGTTCACCGTGCGGGCGGCGTTCGTCGGCGTCATCAGCGTCGCCGTCGCCCTGGGCACCTGGGAGGTGATCCGGGCGGTCTGGCTCACCGGAGTGCGGGTACCGCCCGTGCCGCTGGTCGCCGGGGCGCTCGCGATGCCGGCTGTGGCCTACGTCGAGGGGACGACCGGCCTGCTGCTGACGCTGGCCGCCACCGTCGGCGCCGGCGTCGCGGTGCGCGCCGTCGGGCCGGCCGAAGGGCTGGTCCGGGACGTGGGCGGCATCGCCTTCGTCGCCGGATACGTGGGGTTCCCGGCGGGGTTCGCGGCGTTGCTGACCGAACCATCCGACGGCAGCTGGCGGGTCCTCGCCTTCCTGGCCACCGTCGTGGCCAGTGACGTCGGCGGCTACACCGCGGGGGTCCTCTCCGGGGGGCGCCACAAGATGGCCCCGAGCGTGTCTCCCGGCAAGTCGTGGGAGGGGTTCGCGGGCTCCGCGGTGGGCTGCGTGCTGGTGGCGGGGATCCTGCTGGCCTGGCCGCTGGGAGCACACGCGTGGCAGGGGGTCCTGATCGGTCTCGCGACCGCCTGCACGGCGACGATCGGGGACCTGGGCGAGTCGCTGCTCAAGCGGGACATCGGCATCAAGGACATGAGCAACCTGCTGCCCGGGCACGGCGGCGTGATGGACCGGCTGGACTCGTTGCTGTGCACCGCCCCCGTCGCCTGGCTGCTGCTCACCGCCTTCCTCGACTGAGCAGNCGTCCGCCCGCGGGAGTCGACGCGGCGAGACCTGAGTGCCCTCCCGGTACGGGCCGGTGGCAGCGGCCAACATCCGCGGTGGTGGTGGCCTGGTCGGGGGCGCCGGGCGGTGCGCGCGGCCCGCGTGGGCGATCGCCGCATTCGTCTGGGCGGCGGCCTCCTGGCACACTGGAGCCGCGATGACTCCCATGACCGCCGAATCCGACTCCCCGGACGGCCCGGTGTCCGCCGGGACCGGCCGGCCGGTCCGCCTGTCTCTGACCCGGCGTGCCGCGCGACCCGCGCGACACCTGGCAGATCTGTCCAGGGACGAACGCCGCCAGGTCGCGGTCGCGTTGGGCCAGCCCGCCTTCCGCGCCGATCAGGTGTCGCGTCACTACTTCGCCCGGCTGGTCGACGCCGACGAGACCGACGCGATGACCGACCTGCCCGAGAACGCCCGCGGACCGCTCCTCGAGGCGCTGCTCCCGCGGCTGCTCNTGCCCGCCCGAACGCTGAGCTGCGACGACGGCCTGACCCGCAAGACGGCGTGGCGGACCGCGGACGGCGCGCTCCTCGAGTCCGTGATCATGAGATATCCCGATCGGGCGACGGTCTGCGTGTCCAGCCAGGCGGGCTGTGGCATGGGCTGCCCGTTCTGTGCCACCGGTCAGGGGGGGCTGACCCGCAACCTGTCGACGGCGGAGATCGTCGAACAGGTCGTGCACGCCGCTCGTGTGTTGCGCCGCCAGGAGCTGGCCGGCGGCCAGGGGCGCCTGTCCAACGTGGTCTTCATGGGCATGGGTGAGCCGCTGGCCAACTACACCGCGGTGACCGCTGCGCTGCGTCGTCTGATCGCGCCGTCGCCGGAGGGGCTGGGGCTGTCGGCGCGTGGGCTGACGGTCAGCACCGTCGGACTCGTGCCGGCGATGCGCCGGCTGGCGGGCGAGGGCCTGCCGGTGACCCTGGCGGTGTCGCTGCACGCCCCGGACGACGAGCTGCGCGACGAGCTGGTGCCGATCAACACGCGCTGGCCGGTCGCCGAGGTGCTTGCCGCCGCCTGGGAGTATGCCGAGGTCACCGGCCGGCGGGTGAGCATCGAGTACGCGCTGATCGACGGGGTCAACGACGACGTGGNCCGCGCCGACGCGCTCGCGACCCTGCTCGCCGGCCGCCTCGCGCATGTCAATCTCATTCCGCTGAACCCGACGGAAGGTTCGTCCTGGCAGGCCAGTGCGCCCGCCGGCCAGCGCGCGTTCGTCCGACGGCTGCGGGAGCGGGGGATCGCGACCACCGTGCGCGACACCCGTGGTCGGGAGATAGCGGCGGCCTGCGGTCAGCTCGCCGCCGAGCCCGCCGGACGTGCCAGACGCGTCGAGTCGGCGAGGCCCGTCGAGTCCGCGAGACCTGTCGGGGTCGCCGGCGCGGCGAGTGGCTCGCCTGCGCACGGCAGCCGTGTCCTACGGTAGTCCGGCGAGCCGTCGGCGCGGTTCTCTTCGGCATCGTGCGCGGACGGCGAACACGGTCTGGTTGCCGATCACGGCTGCGGTCGGCGTGCTCCTGCTCCTGCTGTGGTACGCCATCTCGCGGGATCCCGGCTCGGACCACGCCTCGGGGCCATCCTCCGCGATCGGTCCCGCCGGCGGGCGTGAGCCGCACGCGGCGGCGGCCTCGGCGTCGCCGACGCCCACCGTCCCCCCGCCGCCGCCCAGCGGGTGCGTCACCGGCAGGACCCTGCCGTCCGGGGTGAGTACCCGCACGCTGCGGGTCGGCGGCACCGACCGCACCTACGTGCTCGCCGTTCCCACCGCGGGCGCGCAGGTTCGGGCGCTGCCACTGATCCTCACCTTCCACGATCTCGGGCAGAGCACCGACGATCTGGAGGCTTACACCGGGCTCGCCGACCAGGCCACCAAGGCCGGCTTCGCGGTCGCGGCGCCGATCGGGGCCCAGGATCGGTGGAACTTTCCGCGTTCCGCCGCTGTCGGCCCCGACGACGTGCTGTTCGCGGGGACGCTGCTCAACGAGCTCACCGGTCGGATGTGCCTCGACGCGAAACGCATCTTCGCCGTGGGGTACGCCGACGGCGCGAACATGGTGCTCACCACGGCCTGTGCGTTGCCGGGCCGGTTCGCGGCGGCGGTCACGGTCGGCTCGAGCGTGCTGCCCNCCTCCTGCGCGGCGCCCACCACGAACCTGCTGGAGATCCACGGGACGGCCGACCAGATCGCGCCGCTCGACGGCGGCGGCGCCCCCCGTCCCGCACCGTTCGCCGGCGTGGTCGCCCAGTCGACGCCCGACCGGCTCGCCCGCTACGCCTCCGCGCTCCGGTGCAGCGGCGCCACCCAGGCCTCCCGGGACACCGCGGCCTGGCAGCGCACCGTGTGGACCGGCTGCCCGNGCGGGCACGACGTCGGGTTNCTGGCCATGCAGGGTGCCGGACACACCTGGCCCGGTGCGCAGGCACGTCCGGCGCTTGGACCGACCTCGGACGCCTTCAGCGCCACCGTCGTGGCACTGACCTATTTCGGCTACACCCCCACGTCCGGGGACGTCGGCGGCGGCGACGCGGGAACGGCGGGCTCGGGCGGGGTGCTCCGCCCGCCCGGACCGCTTGCCCCGAGCGGTCCGCCCGCCGCCTCGGCCACGCCGACCACGCCGGCGCCGCCGTCGTCGACGGCGAACGCATCGCCTTCGGCGAGTACCAGCCCGGGCGCCGGGACGGGCGGGTCGGGGACTCCCGTGCCGGCGGTGTCACCCTCGGCGACCGGGACCCCCTCGTCGGCGGCCTCGGACGGATGAGCCCCCCCGGTTGGGTGCGAGACCGGCGACCCCGCCGGGTCGAGGACGACCTGGCTCCGACGGGGAGAGGATGAGGTCACAAAAGGTAGTGGCCGTCAGACCCATTGCACATCTACGGGTGGCACCTGTCATGAACCGAACAGGGCGGCGCCGAGGCGTCGACGGGCCTGAGACAATGGAGGTGTGGTGGAGGCTTCGAACCTGCGTGAAGTTGTTCTGCTCGGGTCCACGGGCTCGATCGGAACCCAGGCCATAGACGTCGTACGCCGCAATCCACAGCGCTTCCGGGTGGTTGCGCTGATGGGCGGCGGGTCCCGGGTGGACCTGCTGGCAGCCCAGGCACTCGATCTCGGTGTCCAGGCGGTGGGCGTGGCGGCGGCATCGGCGGCCCAGGACCTGCAGCTCGCCTTCTTCGCGGAGGCGACACGGCGGGGCTACCGCCGGGGCGAGTTCGCCGTGCCGAAGATCCTGGCCGGGCCCGATGCGGCGAGCGAGATCGCCGAGTGGCCCTGTGACATTGTTCTCAACGGCATCACCGGGTCGGTCGGACTCGCGCCGACGCTCGCCGCGCTGGCCGCCGGCCGGACGGTGGCGCTGGCGAACAAGGAGTCGCTGGTCGCGGGGGGTCCCCTGGTCCTGGACGCGCTCGGCGGCGACCCGGACCGGCTCGTTCCGGTGGACTCCGAGCACTCGGCGTTGGCGCAGTGCCTGCGCGGCGGCCGTCGGGACGAGGTACGCAAGCTGGTCCTCACGGCCAGCGGCGGCCCGTTCCGCGGGCGCCGCCGCGACGAGCTCGCCGCCGTCACCCCGCAGCAGGCGCTGGCCCATCCCACCTGGGACATGGGCCCCGTGGTCACGATCAACTCGGCCACCCTGATGAACAAGGGGCTGGAGCTGATCGAGGCGCACCTGTTCTTCGGGGTGCCCTACGACGACATNGACGTCGTCGTGCACCCCCAGTCGCTGGTGCACTCGATGGTCGAGTTCACCGACGGGTCCACCCTGGCCCAGGTCTCGCCACCCGACATGCGCCTGCCCATCGCGCTGGCCCTGGGCTGGCCGGAACGGGTGGCCGAGGCGCAGCCGCCGATGGACTGGACCCGGTCCCAGGCGCTCACGTTCGAACCACTCGACGAGGTGGCCTTCCCGGCCGTGGAGCTCGCGCGCACGGCCGGTCGCCGGGGTGGCACCGCTCCCGCGGTGTTCAATGCGGCCAACGAGGAGGCGGTGGCCGCCTTCCTGGCCGGACGCCTGCCCTTCGTCCGTATCGTCGATCTGGTGGCCGAGGTCATCGCCGAACACGAGGTCGTCGATCACCCTTCGCTCGACGAGGTGTTCGCCACCGAGCGGGCCGCACGCGACGCGGCGCAGCGGTTGATCCGGCGCGAGAGCGAACGGGAATCGGCGTGAAGCACGCTCGGTCCGCAGTGAGCGGTGGGTCCCTGGCGGGCGGTGAATCCCACCCTGCCGGCTTCCGATCCGGGATCGGCGTGATCCGCTCGGGCCGGGCCGGGCGCGGTGGTTCGCGGGGTGCCAGGGCCCGTGCGGGCACCCCCGACCGGTGTCCCGTCGGTCGGAGGCCGGCCTGATGGCGATTCTCGGCATCGTGGCGTTCGCCGCGGCGCTCCTCGTGTCCGTGGTGCTGCACGAAGGCGGTCACTTCGTCACCGCCCGGCACTACGGCCTGAAGGCGTCGAAGTTCTTCGTGGGCTTCGGACCGACGATCTGGTCCCGCCAGCGCGGCGAGACCGAGTACGGCATCAAGGCGATCCCCGCCGGCGGCTTCGTCAAGATCGAGGGGATGACGCCGCTGGAGGAGATCGATCCGGAAGACGAGCCGCGGGCGTTCCACAACGCCCGGGCCCGGGCCCGCCTGGTGGTCATGTCCGCCGGCTCCTTCGTGCACTTCGTCATCGCCATCGTCCTGATCTACGCGGTTCTGGTCACGCTCGGCACCAAACAGGTCAGCGAATCGAAGATCGGTTCGACGAGCTGCGTGGCGACGACCGCAAAGTGTTCCGGCCCCGGCCCCGCCGCCGCCGCGGGAATGCGGCCCGACGACCGGATCGTCAGTTTCGACGGCGTCGCGGTGCACACCTGGAAGGACTTCACCCGCCGGGTGCGCGAACACGGCGCCGGGCCCGCCTCGCTCGTGGTGGAGCGCGACGGCCNGCAGCTGACCCTCGCCCCGGACCTCGTCGAGGTCCGCCGCAACCGTGTCACCGGTGAGTCGGGCGACGACCGGGTCGGTGCCCTGGGCGTCCGGCCCGGCCTCGACACGGTCCACTACAACCCGATCGAGGCCGTTCCGCAGACCTTCAAGGTGATCGGCTCCGGCTTCACCGGCATGTACAACACGCTGACCCACCGGATCGGCGACGTCGGTAAGATCTTCAGCAACGATCGCGATCCCCAGGGCTTCATCAGCGTCGNGGGGGCGGCGCGCATCGGCGGTGACGTCGTCTCGGCGCCCGACAGCTCGGTGCTCGACCGAATCGGCCAGTTCCTCATCCTCGTCGCCGCGATCAATCTCGCGGTCGGCATCTTCAACCTGCTGCCCCTGCTCCCGTTGGATGGTGGCCACATCGCCGTGCTGGGCTTCGAACAGGCCAGACATGGTCTGCGCAGGCTTCGGGGCTACCGTGGACCGGTACAGAAGGTGGATTTCGCCAAGCTATTACCGGCCACGTACGCCACGGTTGTCGTCCTGCTCGGGTTCAGCCTGCTCCTCCTGTCCGCCGACATCTTCAATCCGATCCGCCTGAACCAGTGATTCCGCACGGTTGCGCGAGACCGTGCGCCCTACTGCCCTGCGTCCCGCAGCCGACAGGCCGAATCAGTCGCACGTCGATCCTTTTTTTCGATTCACCAGTTCCGATTCGCCAGTGAGGACAACGTGACCGTTACTCTGGGCATGCCAGCCGCTCCGGCCCGACCGCTCGGTACTCGGCGGCACAGCCGGCAGATCAACGTGGGCAACGTCCNGGTCGGGGGTGACGCTNCGGTCTCCGTGCAGTCGATGTGCACCACGTTGACCTCGGACGTCAACGCGACACTGCAGCAGATTGCCCAGCTCACCGCCTCCGGATGCCAGATCGTCCGGGTGGCCGTCCCCAGCCAGGACGATGCCGACGCGCTGGCGGCCATCGCCCGCAAGTCGCCGATCCCTGTGATCGCGGACATCCACTTCCAGCCCAAGTACGTCTTCGCCGCGATCGACGCCGGCTGCGCGGCGGTCCGCGTCAACCCCGGCAACATCAAGGCGTTCGACGACAAGGTCGGCGAGATCGCCCGCGCGGCGAAGGGCGCCGGCATCCCGATCCGGATCGGGGTGAACGCCGGTTCCCTCGACAAGCGGCTGCTCGCCAAGTACGGCAAGGCCACGCCGGAGGCGCTCACCGAGTCGGCGCTGTGGGAGTGCTCGCTGTTCGAGGAGCACGACTTCCGCGACATCAAGATCTCGGTCAAGCACCACGACCCGGTCGTCATGATCCAGGCCTACCGCCTGCTCGCCCAGTCCTGCGACTACCCCCTGCACCTCGGCGTGACCGAGGCGGGCCCCGCCTTCCAGGGCACCGTGAAGTCCTCGGTCGCCTTCGGCGCGCTGCTCGCCGAGGGCATCGGCGACACCATCCGGGTCTCGCTGTCCGCGCCGCCGGTCGAGGAGGTCAAGGTCGGCACCGCGATCCTGGAGTCCCTCGGACTCCGGCAGCGTAAGCTCGAGATCGTGTCCTGCCCGTCCTGCGGTCGGGCCCAGGTCGATGTCTACACCCTCGCCAACCAGGTCAGCGCCGGTCTCGAAGGCATGGAGGTCCCGTTGCGCGTCGCCGTCATGGGCTGCGTGGTGAACGGGCCGGGCGAGGCGCGGGAGGCCGACCTCGGCGTCGCGTCCGGTAACGGCAAGGGCCAGATCTTCGTCAAGGGCGAGGTCGTCAAGACCGTGCCCGAGGCGCAGATCGTGGAGACCCTCATCGAGGAAGCCATGCGGCTGGCCGAGGAGATGACGGCGGACGGTACCCCGTCCGGCGAGCCTTCGGTCACCGTCAGCTAGGCGGCGCGACCGGATGGGCCTGCCGCTGCGCTCCGCGCCGACGCGACTGCTCGACGACCGGGATCTCCCCGCCGTGCGTGAGCTGCTGGCCCGTAATCCGGTTGCCGACGTGTTCGTCGCGTCCCGCGTCGAGGCCGCCGGGCTTGACCCGTGGCGGCTCGGCGCGGAGATGTGGGGTCACACGGTGGACGGCCGCCTGGCCTCGGTGTGTTACTCCGGTGCCAACCTCTGGCCCGTGGCGGCGGGTCCCGCCTCGGCGAAGCTGTTCGCCGAGCGGGCCCGCCGGCAGGGCCGCCGCTGCTCCTCCGTCGTCGGCCTCTCCTCGTCGGTCATGGCGATGTGGCGGCACCTCGAGCCGACCTGGGGACGGGCCCGCGAGGTCCGGTCCGACCAGCCGCTGCTCGTGATCGACGAGCCTCCGTTCATCGCGCCCGACCCGGCCGTGCGGCCCGTCCGGCCCGACGAGCTCGACATCCTGCTGCCGGCCTGCATCGCCATGTTCACCGAGGAGATCGGGGTGTCCCCGGTCCTCGCCGACGGCGGAGCCCTCTATCGGGCCCGCGTCGCGGAGTTCATCGGGCAGCGGCGCTCGTTCGCGCACATCGTCGACGGCCGCGTCCTGTTCAAGGCCGAGATCGGCGCGGTGGCCGGGGACGTCTGCCAGATCCAGGGCGTCTGGGTGGATCCGGCGCTGCGCGGGCGCGGCCTGGGTGCAGCCGGCACCGCCAGCGTCGTCGCGCTGGCGCGGGCGGCGTTCGCCCCGCGGGTGAGTCTGTACGTCAACGACTTCAACCACGCCGCCCGCCGAGCCTACGAGCGGGTCGGATTCCAGCGCGTGGGCACCTTCGCCTCGATCCTCTTCTGACCCGCTTCTCCTCCGTCGCAGGCAGGTGTGGCCGCCGCCGCCCCGCCGCCCCGCCGCTGCGTCGCGGTCGTCGGGCAGGACTGTGACCTGGTCCTCAGCCTGTTCCGGGATGGTCCGTGGGGATCAACTCCTCATCCTCGAATCCTGTCCGTTTTGCGGGAGTTGCTCCCGAGATTCGATGCGTTTGTTACCGGACGATGTCTTCGCAATGAAGGCGCATGGCCAGGATGCGGGGCATCTGGCATGCTTACCATCCCGATGACGTCGATTGACTTGCATGGCGCGGGCGTCTGCCTGCGCCGAGGGGGTTTTCATGAGGCTGAGCAGACTGTGGCGGGCCATGACGCCACTGATCACCGCCGGGGCGCTGGCGCTGGCGGTGGTGGGCTGCTCGAGCTCGGGCGATGACGCCAAGGCGACGGCGAACGCGACGCCCGGCCAGGTGAGCGGGACTCTGCGACTCGGGTACTTCCCGAACCTCACTCACGCGCCCGCGCTCTACGGCGTCGAGAAGGGGATCTTCGCCAAGGAGCTCGGCTCCGGCGTCACGCTGAAGACGTCGACGTTCAACTCCGGCGTGCAGGAGGCCGAGGCCGTCCTGTCCGGGGCACTCGACGCCGGGTACATCGGGCCGAACCCCGCGGTGAACAGCTTCATCAAGTCCAACGGCGAGGCCGTGCGGATCGTCTCCGGCGCGACGTCGGGCGGCGCGGCGCTCGTGGTCCGGCCGGACATCACCTCGGTCGCGCAGCTCAAGGGCACCACGCTCGCGACGCCGAGTCTCGGCAACACCCAGGACGTGGCGCTGCGCTACTACCTGAAGAAGAANGGCCTGAAGACGGACACCCAGGGCGGCGGCGACGTCTCGATCAAGCCGCAGGACAACTCCATCACGGTCGACGCCTTCACCAACAAGGCGATCGACGGCGCGTGGGTGCCCGAGCCGACAGCGTCCCGGCTGGTCGCCGCGGGCGGCAAGGTGNTCGTGAACGAGGCCGACCAGTGGCCCGAAACCAAGGGTCAGTTCGTCACGACGGTGCTGCTGGTTCGCACCGACTACCTGAAGAAGAACCCGGAGATCGTGCACCGGCTCGTCAGCNCCAACGTGGCGTCGATCAACGCTCTCAACGCCGACCGCGCCGCCGGCGCGACGGTCACCAACACGGCCCTGGGCAAGCTTGCCGNCAAGCCGCTGTCGGACAAGGTCCTGACCTCGGCGTGGAAGTCGCTGACGTTCACGCCCGACCCGATTGCCGCCTCCCTGGTCACCTCGGCCAGGCATCAGGAGGAGCTCGGGTTGATCAAGAACCCGAAGCTCGACGGCATCTTCGACCTGACGATCCTCAACGACGTCCTGGCGAAGCAGGGCAAGCCGACCGTCTCCGACTCCTGATCCACCCGCNGGGCGCCCTCGCCGGGCGTGNGTCTCCACCGCAACGGGGGAATGATCCGTGACCGCTGTCCNCTCCGACACCGCACTGCGCATCGACGGCGTCAGCCGGTTCTTCGGCTCCGGCGCCGCNCGTGTCCAGGCGTTGGACAACGTCTCCCTGGACGTCCGGTCCGGCGAGTTCCTCTGTCTGCTCGGCGCGTCGGGATGCGGCAAGTCGACCCTGCTCGGGTTGATCGCCGGTCTCGACGCGCCGACCACCGGCACCGTGGACACCACCGGTCGCCGCGCGGGGATGATGTTCCAGGACTCGGCGCTGCTGCCATGGCTCACCGCGGGGGGCAACATCGAGGTGCCGCTGCGGCTGCGGGGTATCCGCCGCGCCGAGCGGCGGGAGCGGGNGGAAGGCCTGCTCGCGATGGTCCGCCTGGCCGGGCTGGCCGACAAGCGTCCCCATGAACTGTCCGGGGGCATGCGCCAGCGGGTGAGCCTGGCCCGCGCGTTCGCGCAGGAGGCCGACATCCTCTGCATGGACGAGCCCTTCGGCGCCCTGGATGCGATGACCCGTGACCTGCTCCACGACGAGCTGGAACGGATCTGGCGGGAGACCGGCGTCACGGTCATCTTCGTCACGCACGACGTCCGCGAGGCCGTGCGGCTCGGCGACCGCATCGTGCTGCTGTCCTCCCGACCCGGCCGGGTCGCGGAGATCTTCGACGTCGACATCGAGCGGCCGCGGCGCATCGACTCGGCCCGGGTCGCGGAGCTGGCCACCGAGGTGACCACCCGACTACGCGAGGAGGTCGGCCGGCATGGCCACTGACAGCGCCACCACGACCCAGCTCCACGGCCGGTCGACCGAGCTCGACGCCGAGACCGGTCTCGAGGTGGACGCGGCGCTCGCGGGTCTCGACGCGCTCGACATCCCGACCGCGCAACGGCGGCCGTTCGCGGCCCGGGCCTGGGCCGCCACCTGGCCGAAGATCGGCGCCCTCGTCCTGTTCCTGCTGCTGTGGCAGGTCGTCGTCTGGAGTGGCTGGAANCCCTCCTACGTGCTGCCCGGGCCGGGCAAGGCCCTGTCGGAGTTCGGCAGCCGCCTCGGCACCAGCCACTTCTGGGACGCCCTGGCACGCACCCTGGTCCGGGCGCTGGAGGGTTACGCTCTCGCGGTCGTGATCGGGGTCGTGGTGGGGGTGGCGGTCTCCCGCTCCACCATCCTGCGGACCGCGGTGGGCTCCTTCATCACCGCGCTGCAGACGATGCCCTCCATCGTCTGGTTCCCCCTGGCCATCCTGCTGTTCAAGCTCAGCGAGTCGGCGATCACGTTCGTCGTCGTGCTCGGGGCCGCGCCCTCCGTCGCCAACGGGGTGATCTACGGCGTCGACTACGTGCCGCCGCTGCTGGTCCGGGTCGGGCGCAGCATGGGTGCGCGCGGCTTCTCCCTGTACCGGTACGTGGTGGCCCCGGCGGCCCTGCCCTCGGTGCTCGCGGGGCTCAAACAGGGCTGGGCGTTCGCCTGGCGCAGCCTGATGGCCGGCGAGCTGCTGGTCATCGTTCCCGGCCATCCCTCGGTCGGCGCCGACCTGCAGAACTCCCGGGAGCTGCTCGACACGGTCGGGGTGATGGCCTCGATGATCACTATCTTCGTCATCGGAGTCATCGTCGACGCCACCTTCAACACCGCCGACCAGCGGATGCGCGTGCGCCGGGGGCTCGTCGCCGAGGGGACGTCCGCGGTGCGGGCGGCCCGGGGGAACCGGGGACGCGGCCTGGCCGGNGGCGGGATCGAGCCGGGGGGAGGCGTCGGGGACGGCGCGGCGCCGGATCTGCCCGCGGATGCGGGCGCCGGCGGCGCGGACGGCGGGCATTCCGGCGGCGGTGGGTGATCGAGAGGCGTCCCCTCTCCCCTGCGGGGGAACTCCACGGTGGACGGTGAGTGTCGGGGCGTGCACCCGCGGCGCGCCAGCTCAACCCGTCGGGCGCGCTGGGCGCTGCCGGGCGGCAATATGGGTGCATGCAGATCTCCGCTCGCGCCGACTATGCGCTGCGCGCACTCCTGACGTTGGCGGCGAGTGACGGACAGCTCGTCAAGGGCGAATCGCTGGCCCTGGCGCAGGATCTGCCGCTGCGCTTCCTCGAGAACATCCTGACCGATCTGCGCCGGGCCGGGCTCGTCCAGAGCCGCCGGGGCGCCGACGGGGGCTACCAGTTGGGCCGCCCGGCCGACCAGATCACGGTCGCCACGGTGATCCGGGTGACCGACGGCCCGCTCGCGAGCGTGCGCGGGCGCCGCCCCGAGGATGCCTGCTACGAGGGCGCGNCCAAGAACCTGCAGGACGTCTGGATCGCCGTGCGGGTCAACCTGCGCCGCGTCCTGGAGAACGTGACCCTCGCCGAGGTCGCCGGCGGCCGCCTCCCGGAGATCGTCACCGCCCTCGGTAACGACCCCGACGCCTGGACGACCCGCTAGGGGCTCGGCGGGCGCTCACGACGCCCCCGGCAGCGCGCGGGTGGCTGTGGCGGGTGGCAGGCCGGCCGCGAGGCGCGCTCGCTGGGCCCGCACGGCCGTGCCGCCCAGGGCGTCGACGGCGAGCGCCCGGGCGTCGGCGACGAGCACGGCTGTGGCGTCGTGGGCCGCCGCGGCGCAGGCGTCCTCGATCTGGGCCAGCAGGGTCAGCGACGCGGCGACGCTGACCGGCGTCGTGGGGATCCGGTAGGCCGGCAGTGCCGGGGCCGGCTGACCGCCGCGGGTGCCGATCGCGGCGATGAGGTCATCGCGTAGTGCCTGGTGGGCGACCCAGCTCAGCCGGGCCAGCTCCCGGGCGCCGGCGGCCGGGGGGCCCAGCGGCGCGAGCGCACCGCCGGCCGTCGCGGCCGCATAGATCGCGGCATGGGTGGCGGTGAGCATCGTGTTCAGGGCTGCCACGGCCGCCGCCTGCCCAGGCGCCGCCGGGCTCTGCCGGGCCGCCCCCGTCCCGGCGGCCGCGACGACCGGTTCGTCCCGCCTGCCCGCCGTCACCCAGCACTCCCGACACCAACACCGCCGAGACCGACACCAACACCGCCGAGACCGACACCGGCGAGACCGCCGACGCCGCCGGCGGTCTCGGCGGGCTGGCCGGCGCCGACCCGCGCGCTGTAAAGGTCGAGCAGCTCCACCTGCGCGACCCCGGCGGCGTGCAGGCTGGCCAGCAACGGCGCGAGCACGCCGCTCACGCGCAGGCTGTCGGTGCGCGCCGCGGCCGTCGCGCCGCTCTCGGCGGCGCGCAGCGAGGCCAGCGTCGCCGCGCGGGCCCTGGCCGACTCGTCGACGGCGGCCGTCGCCGCGGCCCCGGTCGGTGCGTGCGTGGTCGGTGCGTGCGTGGTCGGTGTGAGCCTGGTCGGAGTGAGCCTGGTCGGAGTGGGCCCGGTGGGTGCGGACGCCGTCGGGATCGTCGCGACCGCGGCCGGGATCTGTGCTCCCAGCGTCGATGNGGCGAGCTCGTGATGGGCGCGCAGCGGGTCGAACAGGAAGCGCAGGGACGGATGGCGTCCGGCCGCGCTCCGGTAGGCCGTCGCCAGTGCCGTGGCTCGGACGACCGCGCCCCGCGCCGCGGCGATGTCCGGCGCGCCGAGCCCGCCGTTCGACGCGGTCGAGCGGGAGACCGTGGTCGTGCAGGCAGTTACCCCGACGGCGTCGGCGAGGGCGAGCCCGCCGAGTCCCACCAGGACGCGCCGCCGCGAGACGGATGTGCGGGGCGCCGGGTCCACGGTCCTGAGCTTCGCACATCGCGGCGGCCGGGCAGAGCGCCGTCCGACCCGTCCGGGTGGACCGTCGGCCTGGCGTCGGCACCCCGGCATGCGGGCCGCGGTCGGTCGGTGCGGCGGCGCACGTAGGCTATGGATCTCATCCTGTTCGCCGCCGCCGTGGCCCGGTGGGCTCCTGGGCGGCGGTCCGTCGGCGAGGATCACCGTGTGTCGTCGCCGGCCAACCCGGCGGTGTATCCGTGGTGTCCGGCCGAACCTGGGTATCGCCCCTGGTGGCCGGCATGCCGGGGACCGGATTGCCGGGGACCGGATTCCGGTGGCCGGTGGGCTGCCGGGGTGGCCCGGCCGGCAGGGGCGGCGAGACGATCAGGACAGGCGTGAACACGAGAAGGGACGGACCAGGTGTCAGGGGCGGGGGAGTCCGGTCACGGACGGGGCCGAGGCTCATCCGGAGCGGCTCGGCGGGCGGGGACCGTCCGGCCGGCGTTGCGCGACCGGTTGACGTCCGGCCTGGCCGGGGCAGGTTTCGATCTTGAGGATGTGGCGGTGAGCCGGGCCGGTTCGCGCAGCGTGGTCAGGGTGGCGGTGGACCGCGACGGTGGCATCGACCTGGACGCGGTGGCCGAGGCCAGCAGGGTGGTGTCGGACCTGCTCGACGCGGCGGAGGCGGCGGGCGAGGGCCTCAGCGCCGGGCCCTACGTCCTGGAGGTCACCTCCCCGGGGGTCGACCGGCCGCTGACCGCGCCCCGGCACTGGCGCCGCGCCGTCGGGCGGCTGGTGACCGTGCGGGACAGCGCCGGGGAGGTTCTGTCCGGCCGGGTGCTGTCCGCCGACGAGGCCGGGGCGGATCTGGCCGTTGCCACCGGGCCTGCCCGGCGCGGGCGTCCGCAGCGTCGTCGCGTCGCGCGGGTGACCTATGCGCAGGTCGAGCGGGCGACGGTGGAGGTCGAGTTCGCGGCCGAGGGGTATGATGATCTTTCCGGCGAGTCGCCGGCGCAACCGTCGGGGGATGCGCCGGACTCTCCGGACTCCGGCGTGAGCGCCGATGCGCCGCAGGNGCACACCGCCCGTGGTGGTGCGACGCAGGACGATCACCCGGCGTCGCCGGGGCCGGTATCCAACGACGAGGGCCGCCAGGTCGACGCCCAGGGCGCGGCCGGTGAGGAGATGACCCGGTGAAGCTCGACGTGGCCGCGCTGCGCGGTATCGAGCGGGAGAAGGACATCGCCTTCGACACCTTGGTGCAGGCGATGGAGACGGCCCTGCTGACGGCGTATCACCACACGGCCGGGTCGGCTCCCGACGCCCGGGTGGTCATCGACCGGACGACGGGTGAGGTGTCGGTGCTCGCGCGCGAGCCGGGTCCCGACGGGACCAGTCGCGAGTACGACGACACGCCTGCCGACTTCGGCCGGATCGCGACCATGACGGCGAAGCAGGTGATCATGCAGCGTCTGCGGGAGGCGCAGCAGGAGGTCACCTACGGGCAGTACGCCGACCGTGAGCACGAGGTCGTCTCCGGCGTGGTGCAGCATCACGAGCAGCGGGCTGGCTCCAAGGTGGTGCTTGTCGATCTCGGCACGATCGAGGGTGTGCTCCCGCCCGCGGAGCAGGTGCCCGGCGAGCGGCTCGAGCACGGCGACCGGATCAAGTGCTATGTGGTGCACGTCGCCCGCGGGCCGCACGGTCCCACCGTGACCCTCTCGCGAACCCACCCCGAGCTGGTCAAGGGCCTGTTCCGGCTGGAGGTCCCCGAGGTCGCCGACGGCACGGTCGAGCTCGCCGCGATCGCCCGCGAGGCCGGCCACCGTAGCAAGATCGCGGTCCGCTCCAAGGTGGCCGGGGTCAATCCCAAGGGCGCCTGCATCGGGCCGATGGGCAGCCGGGTGCGCGCCGTCATGGCCGAGCTGCACGGCGAGAAGATCGACATCGTCGACTGGTCGGCCGACCCCGCGACCTTTGTCGGCAGCGCCCTGTCGCCGGCCAGGGTGGCCCGGGTCGAGGTGACGGATCTGGCGAGTCGGTNGGCGCGGGTCGTCGTCCCCGACTACCAGCTGTCGCTGGCGATTGGCCGGGAGGGACAGAACGCGCGACTGGCGGCGCGGCTGACCGGATGGCGCATCGACATCCACTCCGACGCCGAGGACCGGGCCGGTGGGCCGCCGGCCGCCGCCGAGCCGCCGTCGGCGGGTGCGCCGCGGCGGTCCGGGCCACCCGGGGTTCCGCGCCGCTCTCCCACCGCGGGGGGGCACTCTCGGGGTCGGGCGGGATAGACTTCTCATGGCGTGTCGTGCGGAGCCCGTCCGTACCTGTATCGGATGTCGAAGCCGTGCGCCGAGTTCCGACCTCGTGCGTATCGTCGTGGACAGCGGTGAGCTCCTGCCGGATGCTCGCCNCCGTATGCATGGTCGGGGTGCGTACGTGCATCCGGACCTCGCCTGCCTCGATCTCGCGGAGCGTCGCAAGGCGTTCCCGCGAGCGCTGNGGGTGTCAGGTCCGCTCGGGTCGGTGCAGGTCAGGCTGTACCTGGAGCGGATTCGCCCCGCGGTTGTCGGATCCCGCAAGCGGGATCCATCCGCCGCGGGGGCTCCGGATGGAGCGAAAGTCGGGTAAAGGTAGGAGGTACGGGTGGTCTGCGGCAGCGGAGCGCCCGGGTCAGACGGGACGGACGCCNCCAGCGACGGCGCCCGATCCGGGAGGCGGCGCCAGATGACGTCGACAGGGAAGCAGGTCGAGACAGCGATGATCGCTCAATGAGCACCCAGCCATGATCACGACCGGCAGGTAACGAGGTCACGCGGGCACGGACCGCGGGCCGAACGAAGGAGCACCGTGGCAGGAAAGGCCCGCGTACACGAGCTCGCCAAGGAGCTTGGTGTCGACAGCAAGACCGTGCTCGCCAAGCTGAAGGATCTGGGCGAGTTTGTGAAGTCCGCTTCGTCGACAGTCGAAGCCCCCGTCGTCCGCAAGCTGAAGGAAGCCTTCCCCGCCGAGGGCGGGTCCGCCTCGGGCGGGCGTCCCGGCGGTCGGCCGGGGCCCGGTAACGGCGCCCGTCCGGCGCCGCCGCGTCCTGGCCTCGCGCCTCGACCCGGCCCCCGTCCCGTCCCGGGTCGTCCCGGCCCGGCCGCTCGTCCCGGCGGCCCCGCCGCCCCGAGCGCGCCGGCGGCCCCGAGCGCGCCGGCTCCCGGTGCGCCGGCGGCGAGCCCGCCGGCATCCCAGCCGCGGCCCATCGCGGCGAGCGCGGCCGCGCCGCCGCCCGCCGCGACGTCGATCCCGCCGGTGTCCTCCCCGGCCGCTGCGTCGGGTCCCCGGCCCGGCCCGCGGCCCGCCGGCGGCCCGGCGGCCCCCGGTCGTGCCCGTCCCGGTGCCCCGGTTCCGCCGCCCGGCGGCAGCGCTCCCAGCGCCCCGTCCGCCGGTGGCCCGCGTCCCGGTCCGCGTCCCGGCCCCCGGCCGTCCGCGCCCGGCAACAATCCGTACACGACGCCGTCTGCCGGGCCCCGGCAGTCGGCCGGCCAGTCCGGCTCCGGCCCGGCCTCCCCGCCGCGCCCGGGTGCGCCTCGCCCGGGCCCGCGCCCGGGTGGGCCTCGTCCCGGTGCTCCCGGCGCCGGCGGTCCGCGCCCCTCGCCCGGCTCGATGCCGCCGCGTCCCGGTTCGCGCCCCGGCGGTTCCGGCGGGATGCCGCCGCGGCCGGGCGGTAGCGGCGGTCCGCGGCCCAACGCGAACATGTTCCAGCCCCGTCCTGCGGGCGGCGCTCCCGGCCGTCCCGGCGGTGGCGGCGCTCCCGGCCGTCCCGGCGGTGGCGGCGGCGGTGGCGGCGCGCGTCCCGGCGGTTTCGCCGGTCGTGGTGGCGCTCCCGGTCGTCCCGGTGGTGGCGGCGGCGGTGGCGGCGGTGCCGGCGCGCCGGGTCGTCCCGGTGGCGGCGGTGGCGGCCGTCCCGCGGCGGGTGGTCGTGGGCGTGGCGGTACCACGGCGGGCGCGTTCGGCCCGGGTGGCCGCGGTCGTCCCGGCCGGCAGCGCAAGTCCAAGCGCGCCAAGCGCCAGGAATGGGAGAGCGGCCTGGAGGCGCCGCGGATGGGCGCGATGGTCCCCCGTGGCAACGGGCAGGCCATCCGACTTCCGCGTGGCGCCTCGCTGGCCGACTTCGCGGACAAGATCGACGCGAATCCCGGCGCGCTGGTCCAGGTCGTCTTCACCCAGCTCGGTGAGATGGTGACCGCGACCCAGTCCTGCACCGACGAGACGCTGCAGCTGCTCGGCGTGACCCTCGGGTACGAAGTGCAGATCGTCAGCCCGGAGGACGAGGACAAGGAGCTGCTGGAGAGCTTCGACCTGTCCTTCGGCGGCGAGTACGGCGACGACGTCGAGCTCAGCATCCGGCCGCCGGTCGTGACCGTCATGGGTCACGTCGACCACGGCAAGACGAAGCTGCTCGACGCCATCCGCTTCACCGACGTGGTCGCGGGCGAGGCCGGCGGCATCACCCAGCACATCGGTGCCTACCAGGTGCGGGCGACGGTCGACGGCGACGAGCGGCCGATCACCTTCATNGACACCCCGGGTCACGAGACGTTCACCGCCATGCGTGCCCGCGGTGCCCAGGTGACCGACATCGTGGTCCTCGTGGTCGCGGCCGACGACGGGGTGAAGCCGCAGACCATCGAGGCGCTCAACCACGCCCAGGCGGCCGGAGTTCCGGTCGTGGTGGCCGTCAACAAGGTCGACAAGGAGGGCGCCGACCCGGCGAAGGTGCGGGGTCAGCTCACCGAGTACGGCCTGGTCGCCGAGGAGTACGGCGGCGACACGATGTTCGTCGACGTCTCCGCCCGCAACAAGACGAACATCGACGGGTTGCTCGAGGCCATCATCCTGACGGCCGACGCCTCGCTCGACCTGCGGGCCCCGACGGGCACCGAGGCTCAGGGCGTCGCGATCGAAGGTCGGCTCGACCGTGGTCGTGGCCCAGTGGCGACCGTGCTGGTCCAGCGCGGCACGCTGCGGGTCGGCGACTCGGTGGTCGCCGGTGAGGCGTTCGGCCGGGTCCGGGCGATGCTCGACGAGCACGGCGGTCAGGTCACCGAGGCGGGTCCGGCCCGCCCGGTGCAGGTGCTCGGCTTCACCAGCGTTCCCGATGCCGGCGACAACTTCCTGGTGGTGCCCGAGGACCGGGTCGCCCGCCAGATCGCCGAGCGTCGGCAGGCGCGGGAGCGTAACGCCGAGCTCGCCCTCAGCCGTGGCCGCCCGACGCTGGAGACGATCCTCGAGCGGATGAAGGAGGGCGAGAAGACCCAGCTCAACCTCATCCTCAAGGGCGACGTCTCCGGTTCGGTCGAGGCTCTCGAGGACGCCCTGCTCAAGATCGACGTCGGCGACGAGGTCGGTCTGCNGATCATCGACCNGGGTGTCGGCGCGATCACCGAGACCAACGTCATGCTGGCGTCGGCGTCGGANGCGGTCATCATCGGCTTCAACGTCCGCCCNCAGGGCAAGGCGACGGAGCTGGCCGACCGCGAGGGTGTGGAGGTCCGGTACTACTCGGTGATCTACCAGGCCATCGAGGACATCGAGAACGCCCTCAAGGGCATGCTCAAGCCGGTCTACGAGGAGGCGCAGCTCGGTACCGCCGAGGTGCGCGAGGTGTTCCGGGTGCCGCGGATCGGCAATGTCGCGGGTTCGCTCGTCCGCTCCGGCATCATCCGCCGCAACACCAAGGCCCGCCTCATCCGCGACGGCGTGGTCGTGGCGGACAACCTCACGGTCGAGTCGCTCAAGCGGTTCAAGGACGACGCGACCGAGGTCCGCGAGGGCTACGAGTGCGGTATCGGTCTCGGGTCCTTCAACGACATCAAGATCGATGACGTCATCGAGACCTTCGAGCAGCGGGAGGTTCCCCGCGTCTGAGTCACGGTGCCGGTCGGTGCCGGCCGGTCGGGCGCCTGCGCGCCCGGCNGGCACCGGCGGCTCGTGTCACACCGCGGGAGACGATCATGTGGATCGGGACTCTCAGCCTTGACCTGCTGCTCGGGGACGTGCACTCGCTGAAGGAGAAGCGCTCCGTGGTTCGGCCGATCGTGGCTGAGCTGCGCCGTCGGTTCACCCTCAGCGTCGCCGAGACGGGACATCTCGACCTGCACCGCCGGGCCGAGATCGGGATGGCGGTCGTGGCCGCCGACCGGGCGCACTGCATCGAAGTCCTGCGCGCCTGCGAACAGCTGGTGGCAGGACACCCGGAGGTCGAGATTCTCGCCGCGCGCGAACGCTGCCTGTCTGAGGACGACGCCGACGGGCAACCTCAGCTGGCGGCGGACACCCTCGACTGAACTGCTCGCCGGAGGGCGCGAAGCGTCTGCCTGGCATGGCATCACCGGGCGATCGGGGCTCCGGCGGGCGGGGCGAACTCCCGCGCGGTGGCTGGCCCGCGCGCGGTGGCGGCCCCCGCGCGGCATCGATCCCCGCGCGGTATCGATCACGGTGGCGTCTCCGGGTGGGCGGGCTCGCCGCGGGAACGACGCCGAGGNAACACGGAGCGAGGAGGTCTACGGTGGCTGATCCGGCCCGGGCACGGAAGCTGGCCGTGCGAATTCGTGAGGTGGTCGCGTCCGCGCTGGAACGCGGCGTGAAGGATCCCCGCCTCGGCATGGTGACGGTCACGGAGGTGNGGGTCACGCCCGACCTGGTCGACGCCACAGTGTTCTACACCGTGTACGGCGACGAGGACGCCCGCCGGGCGTCGGCCGAGGCCCTCGAGTCCGCTCGCGGCCTGCTGCGCAGCCAGGTCGGCCGTGCCACCGGGGTCAAGGTCACCCCGACCCTCACCTTCGTGCACGACCGGCTGCCCGACGACGCCAAGCACCTCGAGGACCTGATCAGCGTCGCCCGGGAGCGGGATGCCCGGCTCGCCGAGGTGCGCCGCGACGCCCGGCCGGCCGGCGACGAGGACCCCTACCGTCGTCCGCGGACCGTCGACGAGGACGACGAGGACGAGGACCTTGTCGACGAGTTCGACGAGTTCGACAGGGTCGAGGAGCTCGACGCCGACGCCGGCGACGCCCTCGGCGGCGATGCCGGGGCACGGGAGGCAGGCGCGTCCGCCGGGCGCCAGGTGTATCCGGCGTCACCCGGCGGCGATCCGACCGCCGGGCGCTGAGGGTGGTCAGCCGCTCCATGGGGACAGACCGTCGGCGCGCCGGCGGGCCACGGACACGGGCCGGCGGGCCACGGACACGGCGATGGGACGGGCGATGAGCGACGCGAGCGATCTCGTGGCGGCCGACCGGGCGGCCGTGGTGGCCGCGCTGACGGCGGCCGTCGACGCCGGTGACGACATCCTGCTCGTCGCGCACGTCAATCCCGACGGCGACAGCCTCGGTTCGGCGCTGGCCCTCACGCTGGCGCTGCGGATGCTCGGGGCGCGGCCGCAGGTGTCCTTCGACGCCGAGCCCTTCGCCGTTCCCCGGACGCTGCGCTTCCTCGCCGGCCAGGAGCTGCTCGTCGATCCGGCGGCGATCACCGCCCGGCCGGGTCTCGTGGTCTGCCTGGACGCGGCCAGCCGGTCCCGGCTCGGCCGGCTCGCCCGGATCGCCGCCGGCAGCCGGATGATCGTCGTCGATCATCACGCCTCCAACACGCGTTTCGGCGACCTCAACCTCGTCGACGGCGAGGCCGCCTCGACCAGCGCGATGGTCGTCGGCCTGATCGACGCCCTCGGGGTGTCGCTGGACGCCGACCTGGCCGCGGCGATCTACACCGGCCTGGTCACGGACACCGGCTCCTTCCGGTTCGCGGCGACGACACCCGCGGTGCACCGCCTCGCCGCGCGCCTGCTGGCCACCGGCATTCGGCACGATCTGATCAGCCGGGCGTTGTGGGACACCCACCCGTTCGGCTACCTGAAGCTCCTCGGCGAGGTGCTGGGTCGTGCCCGGCTGGAACCCGAGCACGACCTGACCTGGACCTGGTGCGGCCAGGGCGACCTGCGGGCCGCCGGGCTGGACTACGACGAGATCGAGGGCTTCATCGACACGTTGCGCACGGCGTCCGAGGCCGAGGTCGCCCTGATCTGCAAGCAGGACGACGGCGTCTGGAAGGTCTCCGTGCGGTCCAAGGGGAGCGTGGACGTCGGCGCGCTGTGCGCCGGTCTCGGGGGCGGCGGCCACCGCCTGGCCGCGGGGTTCGTGACGAGCGCGGAGCTGACGGAGCTCATGGACACCGTGCGGGCGGCGCTGGCTCGGGCGCCGCGGCTGGCCGACCCCGCGGGCGGGGGACTGACCGGCCCCGACGCCGCGGCCGGGCGTGCCTGCGCGCCCGCTCCCGCACCCGCCCCTGCTTCCACCCCTGCCCCTGCTTCCACCCCCGCCCCCGACCCCGCCTCCAGTCCGACCTCCAACCCGGCCTCCAACCCGACCCCCCACCTCGCCGCTGCTCCCGGCCAGGATCGGGCCGGGCGGGGCCCGGCCGTGAGCGTCCGGTGAGCCCGCGGGGGTCCCGCTCGGCGGGGGGACCGCAGGTCGACGGCCTGGTCGTCGTCGACAAGCCGCCCGGGCTCACCTCGCACGACGTGGTCGCCCGCGCCCGGCGCATCCTGGGCCAGCGTCGCGTCGGCCACGCCGGCACCCTGGACCCGATGGCGACCGGCGTGCTCCTGCTCGGCGCCGGCCGGGCCACGAGGCTGCTGGGTCACCTCGCGCTCACCGACAAGGTGTACGACGCGACGATCCGGCTCGGCCGCACCACGACGACCGACGACGCCGAGGGTGAGCCGCTCGAGGACCGACCCGTCGACGTCGCCCCCGCGCGGCTCGCGGAGGCGATGGCGGCCCTGACCGGGACGATCGACCAGGTTCCGTCGAGCGTCAGCGCGGTCAAGGTCGGCGGGGTGCGCGCCTACGCGCGGGTGCGGGCCGGCGAGCAGGTGGAGCTCGCCGCCCGCCGGGTCACGGTGCACCGCTTCGACCTGGTCGCCCGCCGCGACGCCGACGGCGCGGCGGACCAGCGGGGCTGTGATCTCGACGTGACGGTCGGCTGCTCCAGCGGGACCTACATCCGGGCGCTCGCCCGCGACCTTGGGGCGGCGTTGGGCTGCGGAGGGCACCTGACGGCGTTGCGGCGCACCGTCGTGGGGCCGTTCGGGCTGGACCGGGCGGTGAGCCTCGACACGTTCGCCGAGCTGGGCGCGGGTGCGGTCGTCGGCCTGTCGGAGGCCGTCTCGGCCGGTTTTGCGCGCCGGGACGTGGCCGGGGACGCGGCGGTCGACGTGCGCCACGGCCGCCGGTTGGCGCCGGTAGGGCGGCCGGGTACCTACGGCGTGTTCGGCCCGGACGGGTCCGTGCTGGCGCTGGTCGAGGAGAGCGCCGAGGCGGTCCGCTCGCTGGTCGTGTTCGCTCCGGCCTGACCCCTCGCACGGCCGGGGGCGGGCGGCGCTCGACCGTGCCGCGCGAGAATGTCCTAGGCTTCCCACGTGCAAACGTGGCGAGGGGCGGAGAACACGCCGGCCGAGTGGCGCGGCGGGGTCGTCACGATCGGTTTCTTCGACGGGGTGCACCTCGGGCATCGGCAGATCATCGGGCAGGCGGTGGCCCGCGCCCGGGAGCGCGGCGAGCGGGCCGTCGTCCTCACCTTCGATCCGCATCCGGGGGAGGTGCTCCGTCCCGGCAGCCATCCGGCCCTGCTGACGACGCTGCGGCACAAGGCCGAGCTGCTCGCGGCGATCGGCGTCGACGCGCTGTGCGTGCAGCCGTTCACGCTGGACTTCAGCCGGNTCCCCCCGCCCGAGTTCGTGCACGGGATGCTCGTCGAACAGCTCGGTGCGAGGGTGGTAGTCGTGGGGGAGAACTTCACCTACGGCCACCGGGCCGCCGGCACGCTGGCCACGCTGGCGGCGGACGGGGCCCGGGAGGGGTTCGAGGTCGACGGGGTCCGCCTGGTCCGCTCGGGGGACCGGGTGCTGTCCTCGACGGAGATCCGCCGCCGCGTCGCCGAGGGCGACGTGGAGTCGGCCGCCGCGGCCCTGGCCCGGCCACACCGGGTCGAGGGTGTGGTCGTGCACGGCGACGCCCGCGGCCGGACGATCGGCTATCCGACGGCCAACGTCGAGGTGACGCCATGGGCGGCGGTGCCGGCCGACGGGGTGTACGCGGGCTTCGCCTGCTGGGACGGCCACCGTCAGCCCGCCGCGATCTCGATCGGGACGAACCCGACGTTCGCCGGCCGGGAGCGGCGGGTGGAGGCGTTCCTGCTGGACTTCGACGGCGATCTCTACGGCGAGTACATGGCCTACGAGTTCACCAGCCGCCTGCGTCCGACGCTGCGCTTCGAGTCGGTGGACGAGCTCGTCACCCAGATGGCTGCCGACGTCGAGGCGACCAGGACGGTCACCCTGCCCGTCTGAGCGCGGGCCTCGTCCAAGCGCGGGGGGCCTTGGGTGGCGACCCGCGGGTGCGGGGGACACCGGTGTCCGAGCGGTTCCCCTCGGGTTGATAGGCTTCGGGTCCAGGCGGGTGCGGCGTGTCCGGACCACACGGCGATGAGGCCGTGGTCCGGCGGTCGGTTCGGGTGAGGCAGACCCCGGGCGCGCGCCGTCCCGAAGCAGAAGGAGAGGGTGGAGCGTGCCGCTCGCGAGCGACGTCAAGCAGAAGATCATGTCCGATTACGCCACCGTTGAGCGGGACACCGGCTCACCCGAGGTGCAGGTCGCGATGCTGACCCGTCGGATCAGCGACCTGACCGAGCACCTCAAGGTGCACAAGCACGACCACCACAGCCGCCGCGGTCTGCTCCTGCTCGTCGGGCGCCGCCGCCGGCTGCTGAACTACCTGTCGAAGACGGATATCAACCGATACCGGGCCCTGATCGAGCGACTCGGGCTACGGCGGTAGCGCGGAGAGGGAGCGGCCCTTCGGGGACGCTCCCTCTGACGCATCGGGGGTAGATACCAGATGCGTCGCCCGTCGGCGGAGGTCTCCGTCGGCGGATCGGAGGACCTGACCGGGTCCGTGGCGGCGAGAGCCGCCGGTCCTCGGTCGTGGTCGCCGGGAGCGGGCTTCGTCCTCCCCGGGGGCTTCGACTGAGCACCGGCATCCTCGGGACGCGGACCCGGCCGAAGAACAAGATCGGCTGCGTGGACCCGGCCGAAGAAGAGGATGGAGTGGTTCGAGTGGACGACTCGACACATGCGGCCGAGGCGGTCATTGCGACCCCGGCCGGAAACCGTACGGTGCGCTTCGAGACCGGTCGGCTGGCCAGGCAGGCCGCCGGTTCCGCCGTCGCCTACCTGGGCGACACGATGGTGCTCTCGGCGACGACGGTCAGCAAGCAGCCCAAGGAACAGCTCGACTTCTTCCCCCTGACGGTGGACGTCGAGGAGCGGATGTACGCCGCGGGGCGGATCCCCGGCTCGTTCTTCCGTCGCGAGGGCCGGCCCAGTGAGGACGCGATCCTCACCTGCCGCCTCATCGACCGGCCGCTGCGCCCCTCGTTCGCCAAGGGGCTGCGCAACGAGATCCAGGTCGTGGCCACGGTGCTGGCCCTCGACCCGGACACGCTCTACGACGTGGTCGCGATCAACGCGGCCAGCGCGTCGACGACCCTGTCCGGGCTGCCCTTCACCGGGCCGATCGGCGCCACCCGGGTCGGGTACGTCGACGGCGAGTGGATCGCCTTCCCGACGCATGCGGAGTTGGCCCGGGCCACCTTCGACATGGTCGTGGCCGGTCGTGTCGTCGAGGACGGCTCGGACGTGGCGATCATGATGGTCGAGGCCGAGGCGACCCCGGGCACGGTGGAGCTGATCGCCGGCGGCGCGCCCGCGCCGACCGAGGAGGTCGTCGCCGCGGGCCTCGAGGCCNCCAAGCCCGCCATCCGCGAGCTGTGTCGCGCCCAGAGCGAGCTGGCCTCGCTCGCCGGCAAGGCGGCGACGCGGGAGTTCCCGGTCTTCATCGACCACCACGACGACGTGCTCGAGGCGCTGTCCGCCGCCGTCGGCGACGAGCTGTCCGCCGCGCTGCGCATCGCCGGCAAGTCCGAGCGGGAGAACGAGCTCGACCGGGTCCGCCAGTTGGCCGCGGAGAAGGTCGCCGCCCAGTTCGAGGGGCGGGAGAAGGAGATCGGCGCCGCCTACCGGGCGCTGACCAAGAAGCTCGTCCGCTCCCGCATCGTCACCGAGGGCGTGCGGATCGACGGCCGGTCGACGACGGAGATCCGCGAGCTGTCGGCCGAGGTCGACTACATCCCGCGGGTGCACNGCTCGGCGCTGTTCGAGCGGGGTGAGACCCAGATCCTCGGCGTCACCACGCTGGCGATGCTGCGCATGGAGCAGACGGTCGACACGCTCANCCCCGACCGCACCAAGCGTTACATGCACAACTACAACTTCCCGCCGTACTCCACCGGCGAGACCGGTCGCGTCGGGTCGCCGAAGCGGCGCGAGATCGGCCATGGTGCGCTCGCCGAGCGGGCACTGCTGCCGGTACTGCCCAGCCGCGAGGAGTTCCCCTACGCGATCCGGCAGGTCTCCGAGGCGCTGGGCTCCAACGGCTCGACGTCGATGGGGTCGGTCTGCGCGAGCACGCTGTCCCTGCTCAACGCCGGCGTGCCGCTCAAGGCGCCGGTCGCCGGGATCGCGATGGGGCTCGTGCACGCCGACGACGCCTACGTCACGCTGACCGACATCCTCGGCGCCGAGGACGCGTACGGCGACATGGACTTCAAGGTCGCCGGCACCCGCGACTTCGTCACCGCCCTGCAGCTCGACACCAAGCTCGACGGCATTCCCGCCTCGGTGCTGGCCTCGGCCCTGCAACAGGCCCGCGGCGCGCGGCTGGCGATCCTCGACGTCATGGCCGAGGCGATCGGCAGCCCGGACGAGATGTCCGCGCACGCCCCGCGGGTCATCTCGGTCAAGATCCCGGTCGACAAGATCGGCGAGGTCATCGGGCCCAAGGGCAAGATGATCAACCAGATCCAGGCGGACAGCGGCGCCGAGATCACCGTCGAGGACGACGGCACGATCTACATCGGCGCGGCGGACGGCACGTCCGCGGAGACCGCCCGCTCGGCGATCAACGCGATCGCCAATCCGCAGATGCCCGAGGTCGGCGAGCGGTACCTCGGTACCATCGTCAAGATCACCAACTTCGGGGCGTTCGTCTCGCTCACCCCGGGCCGGGACGGCCTGCTGCACGTGTCGAAGCTCAAGACGCTCTCGGGCGGCAAGCGGGTGGAGAAGGTCGAGGACGTGCTGACCGTGGGACAGAAGCTCCAGGTGGAGATCACCGAGATCGACGCCCGCGGNAAGATCAGCCTTTCGCCGAGTGCCGAGGCCGCGGACGCGGCGGCGGCTTCCTGACGGCCCGCCGTGTCCGACACCCCCACCCCTGACCTGACCCGCTCCACCGACGGCGCCGGCGGCACCGGCGCCTCGGTTCGGGGCGCCGCGGACGCCGGCGAGCGGGTGGCCCGCCTGCTCGCCGGGGGCTCCGGCAGCGAGACGTTGCTGGGCGGCGCGGTAAGGCGCACCGTGCTGCCCGGCGGGCTGCGCGTGATCACCGAGCGTGTCCCCGGAGTCCGCTCGGCCGCGATCGGCGTCTGGGTGGGCGTCGGTTCGCGGGACGAGACCCCGGTGACCGCCGGCTGCTCCCACTACCTCGAGCACCTGCTGTTCAAGGGCACCCCGACCCGGGACGCCCTGACGATCAGCGCGTCGGTCGAGGCGGTCGGCGGTGACCTCAACGCCTTCACGGGCAAGGAGTACACCTGCTACTACGCGCGGGTGCTGGACTCCGACCTCGCGATGGCCGTCGGCGTCGTCGCCGACATGGTCACCAACTCGCTGGTGACCGCCGACGACGTCGAGGCCGAGCGTGGCGTGATCCTCGAGGAGATCGCCATGCACGAGGACGACCCGGGCGACGTCGTCCACGACGTCTTCGCCGAGGCGATGCTCGGTGCGTCGGCGCTCGGCCGGCCGGTGCTCGGCACGATCGAGTCGATCGAGGGGCTCGGCCGTGAGACGATCGCCGACTACTACCGATCCCGGTACGTGCCNCCGGCGATGGTCGTCTCGGTCGCCGGGAACCTGGAGCACGATCGCGTGCTCGCGCTCGTCGCGGATGCCTTCGGCGACCATCTGACGTCGGCCGGGGATCCGTCGGCGGTGCGCGCCGGGCGCTACGACTACCCGCCGGCGCCCGGCATCGTCGTGTCGGAGCGGCCCACCGAGCAGGCGAACCTCGTGCTGGGCACGGTCGGGGTGTCCCGGCACGATCCGCGCCGCTTCGCCCTCGGGGTGCTCTCGACGGCGCTGGGCGGTGGGATGAGTTCCCGGCTGTTCCAGGAGGTCCGCGAGAAGCGGGGCCTGGCGTACTCGGTGTACTCGTTCGCGTCGCACTTCGCCGACGCCGGTCTGTTCGGCGTCTACGCCGGCTGCGCGCCCAAGCGCGCCGACGAGGTCCTGGCGATCGCCCGGGACCAGGTGCGGTCCATCGCCGAACGCGGGATCAGCGCCGAGGAGCTCGACCGCGCCCGCGGGCAGAGCCACGGTTCCCTCGTCCTGGGCCTGGAGGACACCGGCTCGCGAATGAGCCGCCTCGGCAAGAGTGAGCTCGTCCACGGCGAGCTGCTGTCCGTCGACGAGATCATCGCCAGGGTGGACGCGGTCACCCTGGACGACGTCAGGCAGGTCGCGGCGAGNCTCGTCGAGCAGCCCTGGGCGCTCGGCGTCATCGGGCCGTTCGACGACCACGACTTCGGCGCGGCCGTCGCCCGTTGAGCCGGGCAGCGGCCGCCGGCCGGCGGAGGGGAGAGGCATGAGCGAGCAGCTCGCGGTGGGGGTTCTCGGTGCGCGCGGGCGCATGGGATCGACGGTGTGTGCCGCCGTCGAGGCCGCCGGGGACCTCGCGCTCGTCGCCGCGATCGACGCCGGTGACGACCGGGCGGCGCTCGCCGCAGCCGACGTGGTCGTCGACTTCACCACGCCGGACGCGGTGCTCGACAACGTCCGCTGGTGCGTCGAGGCGGGCCGGCACGTCGTCGTCGGCACCACCGGCTTCGACGACGAGCGGCTGACCACGGTGCGCGGCTGGCTCGGCGACGCGCCGAAGGTCGGAGTGCTGGTCGCCCCGAACTTCGGCGTGGCCGCCGTGCTCATGATGATGTTCGCCGCGCGGGCCGCCCGCTTCTTCGACTCCGTCGAGATCGTCGAGCTGCACCATCCCAACAAGGTCGACGCGCCGAGCGGCACCGCCCGGCGCACGGCCGAGCTTGTGGCGCAGGCCCGCGAGGCCGCCGGACTCGCGCCGGGCGGTCCGGACGCGACGGCCACGGCGCTCGACGGCGCCCGCGGTGCCCGGGTTGCGGGCGTGCCGGTGCACGCCGTGCGCCTCGCGGGGCTCGTCGCCCACCAGGAGGTGCTGCTCGGCGGCGCGGGAGAGACGCTGACTCTGCGGCACGACTCCTACGACCGCACCTCCTTCATGCCGGGCGTGCTGCTCGCCGTGCGACGCATCGCCGACCGTCCCGGCCTGACCGTCGGCCTGGAGCACCTGCTCGACCTCGACTGATCCCTCGACCTCGACTGATCCCTCGGCCTCTGATCCCTCGGCCTCGACGGACCCCGGCTCGGCCGCGNAAGATAGGTTCCGGGTGTGGTCGGACACGTCGACCGCCGGCCACNGGCGGCCACCCGCAGCGTCTTCGGAATCGATCTGGGCACGACGTTCAGTTGCCTGGCCCGGGTGTCGAACGCCGGCGAGCCGCTGATCGTGCCGCTGTCGGACGGCGCGTTGACGCTGCCGAGCGTCGTGCTGTTCGTCGGCGCGGACGACTACCTCACCGGGCAGACCGCCCGCGAGCTCGCCCGGGCCCGGCCCGACGACGTCTGCTCGCTGGTCAAGCGGCGGATGGGCGACGGTGACTGGCGCTTCATCACCCAGGGCGCGGCCTGGTCGGCGCCGGCCGTCAGCGGTCTGATCCTCAAGGCGCTGGTCGCCGACACGGCGCTGGCCACCGGCGAGCGGGTCGAGGACGTCGTGATCACCGTTCCGGCGTACTTCGGCGACGAGGAGCGCCGGGCGACGGTGCTGGCCGGCGAGTACGCGGGGCTCAACGTCGTCGACGTCATCAACGAGCCGACGGCGGCGGCCCTGTCCTACGGGTTCGCCCGCTTCGAGATGGGCAGCCGGCGCACCCTCGGTGGCCCCGGCGCCACGGCCGAGGAGGTCGCCCTCGTCTACGACCTGGGCGGCGGAACGTTCGACGTCACCGTCGTCGAGCTCGCGGACCGGCGGGTCTCCGTCGTCGCCATCGACGGCGATCATCAGCTCGGTGGCGCGGACTGGGACGAGAAGATCGTGCTGCACCTGTGCGACCGGTTCCTCGTCGAGCATCCGGGCGCCCCGGACCCCCTCGACGCCGGCGAGAGCTCCCAGGCGCTGCTGCTCGCCGCCGAGCGGGCGCGCCGGGACCTCACCGACGCCGCTGCCACCACCGTCGTCGTCGAGCACGCCGGTCGCCGCACCGGGGTGGTGCTGACCCGCGACGAGCTGGAACGGCTCACCGCCGGGCTGCTCGACCGGACCGTCGCCCTGACCCGGGCCGCCCGCGACGCGGCGCTCGCCCGCGGGGTCCGCGGCATCGACCGGATCCTGCTCGTCGGCGGCGCCTCCCGGATGCCCGCCGTGGGCCGCCGCCTCGCCGCCGAGTTCGGGGTGCCCGTCGAGCTGACCGACCCGGATCTCGCGGTTGCCCGCGGCGCCGCCGTCTACGGCGAGAAGAAGGCCCTGGAACGGCTGGTGGTCGCCGATCTGGTCACTCGCGGTCAGCTCGTCGACGGCGCCGGGGTGGACGCCGCCGCCCCGGCCGATCTCGACGCGGCCTGCCGGCGGCTCGCCGACGCACTCGGCCTGACCGCCCAGCGGGTGCGTCGGACCGTCGAGGTGCAGGTCGTCAACGTCGTCTCCCGCGGCTTCGGCGTCCTGGCGCTCAGCCGCCACGGCGAGCAGGGCGCGGTGTTCCTGGTGCACCGCAACGACCGGCTGCCGATCGCGGTCCGGCGTTCCTTCGGAACTGTGCGTGATGACCAGGATGCCGTCACCGTCTACGTGGTCGAACAGGCCGGCGGGGTGGAGTCGACCCGGGTCGAGGACAACAAGGTGATAGCCGAGGCCGAGATCACCGGCATCCCGCCCGGCTTCCCGGCCGGGTCGCAGATCCAGATCGTGTTCCGGATGGGCTTCGACGGCATCCTCGAGGTCACGGCCACCCACGAGGGTCTCGCCGACCGCCCGCTGACGGTGCGGGTCGAGACGTCGGCGGCGCTGAGTCAGGCCGACGTGGCCCGCGAGCGGGAGCAGGTCGCCCGGGCCCGCCGGGAACGCGGTGGCCTCCCGGGCGGGTCGAAGGACGGGCTGGGTGGTCCGCCGGGTGGCCGGGTCTGACGGGGGGACGACGATGCGGGCCTTCGACTCCGACGACTACCGTCGCCGGGTGCTCGCCGTGGTGCACCGCCGCGGCGGCGCCGAGCACAGCGACCCGTTCGAGATCTACGACATCCCGTTGGCGGAGGTGGACACGCTCGACGACGCGGCGATCCGTGCCCGCATCGCCGAGGTCTGGGCCTTCTGGCAGCGCAGCCGGGACCATCCCCGCTATCGCGGTGTGATCATCGGCCTGCTCGACCTGCACACCGAGCTGGCCGCGGCGCTCACCGACCGCACCTCGCGCCTCGCCCTGCGGGATCGGGTCGCCGCCGCCCGCGCCGCCCGGGACGACGAGCGGTTCGCCGTGCTCGACGCCGCCGTCGCCCGCCTCGTCGCCCGGTTCGGGGGCATCCCGGCCGACCGGGTCGCCGGCCTGCGGGCGTGGGCGGCAACCCAGGGCATCGACGAGTCCGCGTTCGCGCTGCGGACGCGGCNCCATCGGATCGTCCCCGCGACCCCGGCCACCGGGCCGGCCGACCGCCCGCGGCCCGATCCGATTCCCGCCGAGGTGCTCCGTCAGATCCGCGCGGACCTCGACGAGCTCGGCCGGATCACCGCGTCCGACCCGCCGCGCAGCCTGTTCGACCTGCTCGGCGTGCCGCCCGGCGCCTCGCGCGAGCGGATCCGGGACCTGCGCGACGAGGCGCTGGCCCGCAATCGCGCCCGGCGGCCGGACCGCCGCCGCGCGCTGCTCGACGACCTGTTGGCCGCCGTCGGCGCGCTGCTGGTCGACGGGGACGCGGACGCCTACCTCGACGCGCTCGCCGCCGCGACGAGCGAGCGGCTGCGGCCGCGGGTGGCGGCGGCGGTCCTCGTCGAGGACGCGCTGCTCCCGGCGGAGGCGGCCGACCTCGTCGCCGAGGCGGAGGCGGACGGCCTCGACCCGCACCGCGCGCGTGCCGTGATCCGCTCCCTCGCCCGCGAGCAGGGTGTCCCCGCACCGCCGCTGCCGCCCCCGGCCGCCGCGGCGGGACACCGACCGCCCGGGGGCGCTCGGCCCACCAGCAGCCCGCCATCGGCGCGCGCGGACGCCTGGCGCGCGGCGGTGTCCCGCGCCCGTGCGGCGCTGCGGGCCGGCCGCCCGGTGGAGGCCGGCGAGCACGTGGCGGCCGCCCGCGAGTACGCGGGCGAGACCCTGCCGCCCATCCGGGCGATGGACGACGAGGTGGAGACCGCGATTCGAGTGGCGGCCGGCCGGTGGGCGGCGCTCGCGCCGCTGATCGCGGCCGGGCGTTACCAGGCGGTCGTTCCCGCGGCCCGGCGGCTCGCCGAGACCGCCGCTGACGTGCCCGGCCCGGACAACCAGCTCGCCGGGGAGCTGCTGTCCCTGGCCGAGGCTCGCTGTACCGCCGCGGACGCGCTCGTCGCCCGCGCCCGGACGGCCGGTGCGCTCGACCGTGAACGCCTGCTTGCCGAGGCCCTCGCCCTGGTCACCGACCACGCCGAGGCCTCGGCGTTGCTCGCGCGAAGCCGCCCCGACCCCGCCGTGCCGGGTGGACCGGCGGGCGTGAACCCGCCCGGGGGCGCCGTCGCCTCGCCGACGGCGGTGTGGGCGCGGCGGGATGCCCGCTCGGTCCTGGTGAGCTGGCAACCATCGACGACCGCCGGCGAGGTGCGATACCGGGTCACCAGGTTCGCCGCCGACGGCGTGGGCCGGGCGGTCGGCGTGACCGCGGGCACCAGCCTCGAGGACGGTGGCGCACCGCCCGACGGTGCCATGCCGCGTTACGAGGTCGCCGCGGGTGTGGGCGGAGCCTGGTCCGCACCGGTCGGGACGGCCGATCCGGTTCCGCCGTCGCCGCTCCCGCCGTCGCTGCTCCCGCCGTCGTCCGACTCGCCGGCGTTCCACCCGCCGTCGTCCGCTTCGCCGGTGCCCGCTTCGCCGGTGCCCGCTTCGCCGNCCGCTTCGCCGGTGCCCGCTTCGCCGACCGCTGAGCCGTCGTCCGCTTCGCCGGTGTCCGCTTCGCCGACCGCTGAGCCGCCGGCCGCTCACCCGGTGCCGCCGTCGACCGCTGGCCCGGTGCCACCTCCGACCAGACGTCCCGACGAGCCGGATGCGGGCACCGCCGCGCCTGCCGTCAACGCCGCCGACGTCCTGCCCCCGCCCGTCGGGCTACGGTGGGCCGGTGAACGGCTGCAGTGGACCTGGCCGGCCGGCTGCACGGAGATGATGGTGGTCTGCCGGCCGGACGGGCCGCCGACAGCCGCCGACGATCCTCGCGCGCAGGCCCGTAAGGTGACCAACACCCGCTACGAGATCGACGGCGGAGTCTCCCTGCCGCCGGGCCGTCCCCTGCACGTCGCGTTGTTCTGCTGCGCGCGTCAGGCGGGGCGTCTGGCGGTGGCGGCCTCGGCCGGGGCCCGGCTCCGGCTTGCGCCCGGGGGCGACGGGGCTGGCCGGTGAGGGCCCGGGCGACGGTCGCCGTCCTGGTCGCTGCCTGCCTGTTCTATCTCGGCCTGATCGGCTGGCGCGGTGTCGTCCTGCTCGGCGACGATCGCTGGGCCNCCCGCGGGCTCGGCGCCGGGGTGCTGTTGCTGCCCGTGGTCGGGCTCGTCGTCCTCGCGCGCGAGCTGCGGTTCGGCCGCGAAAGCGGTCGGCTCACCCGCCTGTTGGCGGCCGGGGCGGCCGGGGCGGCCGGGGCGGGTGGTGCCGACAGTCTCGGCAGTTCCGGGAGTTCGGACAGGGCGGGCGGGGCCGAGGCGGTCGAGGCGGGCGAGCCGGTCCTGGTTCGCCGGCCCTCGGGGCGCATCGATCGGGCCTCCGCCGACGCCGTGTTCGCGCGACGGCGTGCCGAGGTGGAGGCGGACCCGGGCGACTGGCGACGCTGGTACCGGCTCGCCGTCTCCTACGGCGACGCCGGGGACACCCGCCGGGGACGCGCGGCGATGCGGCACGCGATCGCTCTCGAGCGCGACCCGCGCTGATCGAGGGGGCCGGCCCGGCCCGGGAATCGGCCGGGAAGCGTCCGCGCGACTGCCAGGCGACTCGGGCCCGCGACGCACCGCAGCCTCCACCGGCCGGACCGCGGCGGTTTGCTCACCGAATGCGAACGGCTCAGTCGGAGCATTGACCGTCCACGCGGCGTGACCACGGATGGTGCCCGACCGCGGATTTCCTGTATCAGGCTGACGTTGGGGGAGGGGCGGTGGACTATCCGGGCGACGTCCTGTGTACCATGCCCCAGAGGTCGGCGTAGCCGGCCGTCTAGGCTACTGGGGGGTAGTGCTGTGGTGGTGTCGCGCGGCCTTTCCTGGCCGATCCGGCAGTGGCTGTGCTGACCACCCGGGCGGACGAGTGGCTACGGTGATCCCTCGATTCCGGATGATCTGAGGTCCGGTTTCACCTGCTCACGCGGCGCCGTCCGACCCGCTGCGNCNCACTCCTGCCAGGCTCTCGGGATGTGGTCCATCCGCGCCGCCGCCCGTCCCACCGGCGGTCGGTGGCCGCTTTCCAGGGTCCTCGATGTTTCAGATCCGGGAGCACTCGACGTGCGTGCGATAGTCACCGGCGGCGCCGGTTTCCTCGGCAGTCACCTCTGTGAGCGTCTGCTCGGCGACGGCTATGAGGTCATCTGCTTCGACAACTTCCTCACGGGCCGGCCGGACAACGTCGAGCACCTGCTCGTCGATCCCCGTTTCCGGCTGGTCAACCGGGACGTGAATGATTTCATCTATGTTTCCGGCCCGGTCGACGTCGTGCTGCACTTCGCCTCTCCGGCCTCNCCTCTCGATTACTATGAGCTGCCGATCGAGACACTCAAGGTCGGCTCNCTCGGCACGTTCCACGCCCTGGGTCTCGCCCGGGAGAAGCGGGCCCGCTTTCTGCTCGCCTCCACCTCGGAGTCCTACGGGGACCCGCAGGTCAATCCGCAGCCGGAGACCTACTGGGGCAACGTGAACCCGGTCGGCCCGCNCAGCGTCTACGACGAGGCGAAGCGGTTCGCCGAGGCGGTGACGATGGCCTACCGCCGCAAGCACGGCGTCGACACGGNGATCGTGNGGATCTTCAACACCTACGGTCCCCGGATGCGGGTGGACGACGGGCGCGCCATCCCCGCCTTCGTCTCCCAGGCGCTGCGCGGGGAGCCCATCACCGTCGCCGGCGACGGATCCCAGACCCGGTCCATCTGCTACGTCGACGACCTGATCGACGGGATCCTCCGGCTGCTGCACTCGGACCTGCCCGGCCCGGTGAACATCGGCAACCCGCACGAGATGTCGATCCTCGACACGGCAAAGCTGGTGCGCGACCTGTGCGGGTCGACGGCGCCGATCACCTTCGTCCCTCGACCCCAGGACGATCCCTCCGTCCGGCAGCCGGACATCACCATCGCCCGTACCCGGCTCGGCTGGGAGCCCAGGACGAGCCTGCACGACGGCCTGACCCGCACCATCTCCTGGTTTGCCGGCCAGCTCACCGAGAGCCGCCAGGTCGCCTGAGCACGCGGTGGGTTCTGTCGGCGCCCCGGCCGCCGCGCGCCGCAGCGGGATCCGAACCGTTTCCCGGGCCTCTACCCGCCGGCGTCGTCCGGGCGCGCAACGCGTACCCGAGGTCACCGAAGATCCGGGCCCGCGCGGTGTCCGGTGCGACACTCCGGAAACCGCGCGCTCACGGTGCCGCCGCGACGGGTGTGGGCCGGCGAACGTGGAGCGCCGGCCGGCCCGAGGGCGCGGATGTCGGCGCCGCCGGCAGCGGCAGGCCGACCGGGAACGCGGGGGCGGTGACCGTTCGACCTGGGGGTTATGTTCTCCTGTGCCTGTTGTCCGGGCCGCGTGCGTTGTGGTGCCCCTCGAGCCGTCCGCCGGGAACCCGGGTCGTCCGGGGTGACTGACGAAGGTGAGCGAGTTGACGAAGAGGAACGGGATGGTCGAGGTATGACGTCGACGGACCGGANCGGGACGGTCCTGGTCACCGGCGCCGCGGGATTCATCGGCTCGCACACGTGTGTCGACCTCCTCGCGGCGGGGCACCGGGTTGTCGGTGTGGACAACTTCGTCAACAGCTCCCCGCGGGTTCTGGACCGGCTGCGCAAGGTTGCCGACCGGGACCTCGAGTTCGTCCGGCTCGACGTCCGGGACCGNGCGGCTCTCGGCGAGGTGTTCCGCCGCCAGCCGATCGACGCCGTGATCCACTTTGCCGCCCTCAAGGCGGTGGGCGAGTCGGTCGAGATGCCGCTGGAGTACTACGACACCAACGTCAACGCCACGCTCGGCCTGGTCGGCGTCATGGCCGAGCACGGCGTGCACCGGCTGGTCTTCTCCTCGTCCTGCTCCATCTACGGCACGGTCGACACGGTGNCGATCACCGAGGACACGCCGGCCCGGCCGACCAACCCCTACTCGCGCACCAAGTGGATGTGCGAGCAGATCCTCGCCGACGTCTGCGCCCGCGATCCGGCCTGGCAGGTCATCTCGCTGCGGTACTTCAACCCCGTCGGCGCGCACGAGTCGGGCCTGCTCGGCGAGGATCCCCGTGGGGTGCCGAACAACGTCATGCCCTACCTCGCCCAGGTGGCGGTGGGCCGCCGCGCCGAGCTGTCCGTCTTCNGTGACGACTACCCCACCCCCGACGGCACCGGGGTGCGCGACTACATCCACGTGGTCGACCTCGCCGAGGGCCATCGCCTGGCCCTCGACCACCTTGCCGACCAGTCGGGACACCGGGTCGTCAACCTGGGGACCGGCGCCGGGACGTCCGTGCGGGAGCTGCACGCGGCGTTCTCCGCCGCCTGCGGCCGGGATCTTCCCTACCGTGTCGTGGCCCGGCGGCCCGGGGACGTCNCCGCGCTCGTCNCCGACGCCACGCTCGCCCGCGAGGCGCTCGGCTGGACCGCTCGCCGCAGCGTCGCGGACATGTGCCGGGACGCCTGGCAGTTCCAGCGCCTCAATCCAGGGGGGTACGACGATGAAGGGGAGCCTGATGAGCACGTCGGACAGTGATGAGGACGCGGCGCCGGCGGGCGGCGGGCCCCGACCGCGGCTGACGGTCATCGGCACCGGCTACCTCGGCGCCACGCACGCGGTCTGCATGGCCGAGCTGGGCTTCGAGGTGCTTGCCGTCGACGTCGACCACTCGAAGATCTCCCGGCTCTCCGCGGGCGAGATCCCGTTCTTCGAGCCCGATCTCGCCGATCTGCTGCGGGCGAACCTCGCGACCGGCCGGCTGCGCTTCACGACCTCCTTCGAGGAGATCGCAGAGTTCGGCGACGTGCACTTCGTGTGTGTCGGCACACCGCAGCGTCCCGACGGCTACGGGGCCGATCTCAGCCATCTCAACGCGGCCATCGAGCGGTTGGCGCCCCTGCTGACCAGGCCGTGCCTGGTGGTCGGCAAGTCCACCGTCCCGGCCGGCACGGCCGCCGGGATCGCCCGCGCCCTCGCCCGGCTCGCCCCGGCGAACGCCGGGACCGATGCCGACACCGTCTCCGACCTGGCCGGCGTCCAGCTCGCCTGGAACCCGGAGTTCCTGCGCGAGGGCTTCGCCGTCGCCGACACCCTGCATCCCGACCGGCTGGTGTTCGGGGTGGCCTCGCCCGCCGCCGAGGGGGCGCTGCGGGCGGCCTTCGCCCCGGTGATCGCCCAGGGCGTGCCGGTGATCGTGACCGACTACGCGACCGCCGAGCTCGTCAAGACCGCGGCGAACTCCTTCCTCGCCACGAAGATCTCCTTCATCAACGCGATGGCCGAGGTGTGNGAGGCCGTCGACGCCGACGTGCTCACCCTCGCCGAGGCGCTGTCCCACGACGTCCGCATCGGCGGCAACTTCCTGCGTCCCGGCGTCGGGTTCGGCGGCGGCTGCCTGCCCAAGGACATCCGCGCCTTCCAGGCGCGGGCCGACGAGCTCGGTGTCGGCGTCGCGCTGCGGTTCCTGCGCGAGGTCGACGAGATCAACAACCGGCGCCGGGACCGGGTCGTCGACCTGGTCGCCGCGGCGCTCGACGGCACGCTGGCGCACCGGCGGCTGCTCGTGCTCGGCGCCGCCTTCAAGCCCAACTCCGACGACGTGCGGGACTCGCCGGCGCTCGCGGTCGCGGACCTGCTGGCCCGCACCGGCGCCGACGTGACCGTCGTCGACCCGGTGGCGATTCCCAACGCCCGGCGCGCCCTGCCCGGCGTCACCTACAGCGAGACGGTCGAGGACGTGGCCGCGGACGCCGACGCCGTCGTCCTGCTCACCGAGTGGCGCCAGTTCGCCGAGCTCGACCCGGCCCGGCTGGGCCAGCTCGTCCGCCGCAAGCTGATCATCGACGCCCGGCACGCCCTCGACGGCGACCGGTGGCGCCAGGCCGGCTGGGTCTACCTGGCCCCCGGCCGGCCCACCGGCGTGATTCCCAGCCCCGTGCCGGAGCAGCGGCCGCGGTTCGGGCTGCCCGCCGCGGCCGGCCCGGACGCCGCGGCCGTGCGTGATACGGAGATCGAGGCGCCGGTGGGACGCCGGTCCTGACCGGCGCGGGTGTGCCGCCCGCCGGCACGGGGCCCGATGGAGCAGCGGCCCCGTCCCGGCGGGACGGTCCGGGTGATCCGCTGCGGTAGGGTGCAACGCATGCGTCGTCTCGTTCGACATCGGTGAGCCCCGCCCGGCGTCGCGGTCGGCCGCGCCCGGGCCGGCAGGTGCCCGTCCGTTCGAGATCGATGAGGAGACCTCCCGGCGATGAGTGACGCGCCGATCGTCCGCCCCCTGCCCGTCAGCGGTTTTCCGGAGTGGCTGCCCGAGGTCCGGATCGTCGAGCAGCGCTGGCTCGACACGATCCGGGCGACCTTCGAGCGTTACGGGTTCTGCTCGGTGGAGACCCCGTCGGTCGAGGCGCTGGACGTGCTCACCGCGAAGGGGGAGACCTCCCAGGAGGTCTACACGCTGCGCCGCCTGCAGGCCGACGCGGACGACGACAGCGCCCGCCTCGGCCTGCACTTCGACCTGACCGTGCCGTTCGCCCGGTACGTGGCGGCGCACTTCAACGAGCTCGTATTCCCGTTCAAGCGCTACCAGATGCAGCGGGTGTGGCGCGGCGAGCGGCCCCAGGAGGGCCGCTTCCGCGAGTTCACCCAGTGCGACATCGACGTCATCAACGTCGACCGGGTGCCCCTGCACTTCGACGCCGAACTGCCCCGGATCGTCCACGAGGTGCTCGGCACCCTGGGCGTCCCGCCCTGGACCCTCAACATCAACAACCGCAAGGTGCTGCAGGGGTTCTACGAGGGGCTGGGGATCGGCGATCCGCTCGCGGTCATCCGGATCGCCGACAAGATGGACAAGATCGGCCCCGACGGCGTCGCGACGCTGCTCGGCGCCCAGGCCGGGCTGGACGCGGACCAGGTTCGGGCCTGCCTGGACCTCGCCGCGATCCGGGCGACGGGCCCCGGGGTCGTCGACGAGGTGCGCCGCCTCGGCGTGAAGTCGGATCTGCTCACCGAGGGCCTCGACGAGCTCGCCCAGGTCCTCGACGACCTCNCCGACCTGCCCACGGGCAGTGTGGTCGCCGACCTGTCGATCGCCCGCGGCCTCGACTACTACACCGGCACGGTGTACGAGGCGAAGTTCGTCGACTGGCCGGACTTCGGCAGCATCTGCTCCGGCGGCCGGTACGAGAACCTCGCCGGCTCGTTCATCCGCCGCGCCCTGCCCGGGGTCGGCATCTCCATCGGCCTGACCCGCATCTTCGCCAAGCTGCTCGCCGAGGGCCTGCTGCCGAGCGGCCCGGCGAGCCCCGCCGACGTGCTCGTGGTGATCCCCGCCGCGCAGCGCCGGGCGGCGGCGCTGGCCACCGCGACCGCCCTGCGCGCCCGCGGACTGAAGGTCGAGACCTACCACCAGCCGGACAAGATCNCCAAGCAGGTCCGCTACGCCGCCCGCAAGGGCATCGGCTTCGTCTGGTTCCCGCCCTTCGACGAGGGGCGGGAACACGAGGTGAAGAACATGGCGACCGGTGACCAGGCCGCTGCCGACCCCGCCGCCTGGCTGCCGACCCCGTCCTGACCCCGACGCCGGCTTGGCCTCGCGCTCGGCCTGGCGGGCTCTCCGGGATGCGCGCGGCGGGTGGGCCGCCGCGCCATCGCGGGGGAGGGCTGCCCGCCGCGACGTGGCTGGGCGGCCGGGGATTGACGGGGGCGGAGACCCCCGACCGCGCCAGACCACGTCGCGTGAGCGGGCACTGCGACTCCTCGTCGTTGGGGACTGACGAGGCGTCCACAACCGGTGTACCACGCTCGCGCCGACCCCCAATCCCTGTGCGCCGATCGCGTGACCGGACGGGTAAGTGGGTGCCGACACCGGCCGCGTTGGGCGATTGCTGGCCCGCTCGACTGATTGCTGACCGGCTCGACTGATTGCGCACCGCCCGGCGGGAGGGCAGGCGGCCGCGGGCCGGTCCGCGAGGTCCGGCGCACGCCGGGAACCTCGTGGCGGCTACCGTGGTGGAAGTCCGCGCCGGGGCAAGGGCCGCCCCGGGTGCCGCGGTGGGCGATGGAGGNGGCAGTGTCCGAGCCGGCGTCCGACCTGACTCCCGGGACGGCATCCCAGGCGGTACCCGGCGTCGCGACGCCGGTGCCCGCGGCGGCGCCCACCGGTCCGGCGACGGCCCGGCTGCGGGTCCAGGTGATCGCGAAGACCGAGTTCCTTCCGCCGGCAGACGTGCCGTGGAGCACCGATGCGGACGGCGGGCAGGCGCTGGCGGAGTTCGCCGGCCGGGCCTGCTACCAGAGCTGGAGCAAGCCCAACCCGGNGACCGCGACCAACGCCGGCTACCTGCGCCACATCCTCGATGTCGGGCACCTGTCCGTGCTCGAGCACGGCACCGTCTCGCTCTACCTCACCGGTGTCTCGCNCAGCCTCACCCACGAGCTGGTCCGCCACCGGCACTTCTCCTACAGCCAGTTGTCCCAGCGTTACGTCCCCGAGCGTGACGCGGCGATCGTCGAGCCCGAGGTCGTGGCGGGGGACCCGGAGCTGCACGCCCTGTTCGAGCAGGCGGCGGCGGCGTCCCTGGAGGCGTACGGCCGGCTGCTGGAGGGGCTGGAGAAGCGATTCGCCGACATCGCCGCCCCCACCTCGCGGCGCAAGCAGGCCCGGCAGGCCGCCCGCTCGGTGCTGCTGAACGCGACCGAGACCCGCATCGTCGTCACCGGGAACTACCGGGCCTGGCGGCATTTCATCGCGATGCGCGCCAGCGAGCACGCCGACGTGGAGATTCGCGGACTCGCCGTCGCGATCCTGCGGGAGCTGCACGCGGTGGCGCCCAACGTCTTTTCGGATTTCCGCATCTCCACCCTGGACGACGGCACGGAAGTCGCCTCCAGTCCGTTGGTCGGGGAGGGCTGAGTCAGTCGGCGCTGTGACAGCCCGGCGCTGTGACAGCCCGGCGCTGTGACAGCCGGCGCCGGGACAGCCGGCGCCGCGCCGGCGGAGGGAGGAACAGCGCATGGCGAACGTCGTCGACGCCGTGCGGCGGGAGGACTCCGAGGCCACGGGCCCGCTGCCCGCCGCGGAGCTCGAACTGCCCGACACCTACGACGAGGTCGATCCGGCGATCCGCGACTGGGCCCGGCCGTACTGACGGTGCCCCCTCCGACAGCTCCCGGTCTGACGGGGCCCGGCCCGGCGGCACCCGGTTCGACGGTGAACGTCCTGGTGGTCAATGCCGGGTCGGCCAGCCTCAAGCTGCGGCTGGTCGGCCCGGACGACACCCTGCTCGCCGCCCGGGACCTCGACTCTCCGGCCGGTCGCGCCGACCCGGGCGAGCTCGCCGCGGCGCTGGGCGAGCTCGCCGGCGCCGCGCACGGCGAGCCGGTCGCGGTCGGGCACCGCATCGTGCACGGCGGCACCGAGTTCACCCGGCCGGTGGTCGTCGACGAGGCGGTGGCCGGCCGGCTGCGCGCGCTGACCGCGCTCGCCCCGCTGCACCAGCCGGCGGCGCTCGACGCGCTCGACGCCGTGCGGGCGGCGCTGCCCGAGGCCGACCAGGTTGCCTGCTTCGACACGGCATTCCACAGCCGGCTGCCCGCGGCGGCGGTGACCTACGCCCTGCCGGCGACGTGGCGGGAACGGTACGGCATCCGTCGCTACGGCTTCCACGGGCTCTCCCACGCCCACGCCTCCCGCCGCGCCGCCCGGCTCACCGGCGCCCGGCGCATCGTGACCTGCCACCTGGGTTCGGGCGCCTCGCTCGCCGCCGTGCTCGACGGGGTCGGCGTCGACACGACCATGGGCTTCACCCCGCTGGAGGGCCTGGTGATGGCGACCCGCTCGGGCAGCGTCGACCCGGGCGCCCTGCTGTGGTTGCAGACCGAGGCCGGGGTGAGCGCCGCGGAGCTCACCGATGGTCTTTTCCGCTCGTCCGGACTGCTCGGGCTCGCCGGCACAGCGGACCTGCGCGCGGTCGAGGCCGGCGCCGCCGGTGGCGACCCGGCCTGCGCGCTCGCCCTGGATGTCTACCTGCACCGCCTGCGGGCGCAGATCGCGGCGATGACCGCGGCGCTCGGCGGTCTGGACGCCCTGGTGTTCACCGGCGGGGTCGGAGAGGGCTCGGCGACGGTCCGGGCCGGCGCCGCGGCGGGGCTCGGCCACCTGGGGGTGGCGGTCGACCCGGCGCGCAACGCCGCCCCGGCCGACGGCACGGTCGACCGCGAGATCGGCCCGCCGGAAGCGCCGGTGCGCACGCTGGTCCTCGCCGCCCGGGAGGATCTGGAGATTGCCCGCGGGGTCCGCGACGTCCTCGCCGGTGGCGCAGGGTGAGTGCGACCGGCTGAGCCGGTAATGTCCTGATCCGTGACGGGAACCACCGGTGCGCCCGGTGCGGCCGGGCCGGGCGCCATCGGTCGGCTGCGGCGGTGGAGCCGGCGCGACGACGCCGAGCATGCCCCCGTCCTCGACCTCACCGACGTCGACGAGGTCACGCTGACCCTGCTCGCTCCGCCGGCGCCCTTCCAGGGACTGCGGCGGCGGGTGGTCGACCAGTTCANGATCCTCAGCGCCAACCGGTGCCGGCTGGCCCGCTCGGTCAACTGGGGTCCGCTGGACGACGCGCTNAACCAGATCGTCCCGGTGACGGGGGCGGGCCGGGTGAACACCGTCGGCCGGCTGCCGCCCGAGGTGCTGGTGCTGCTGCCGGTCTCGACGCTGTCCAAGCGGGCCCTGGTGGCCTTCGACCTGACCGGTCCGGGGGGCTCGGACGCGCACCTGATGCCCTACGGCACGTCGGTGGCACTCCAGGGCAACCTGATCGCCAGGCTCGCAGATCCGCTCGGGGTGCCGTTGGAGGAACCGGCCCGCCGCATGGTCGACGCCATCTCCCGCTTCCGCCCCGGNCGGCTGTCCGGTAACTACCCGCGCCTGGTGCCCGGGCGGGGGCGCCCGCTGCGGCTCGACGCGATCCGCACCTACCTGGAGCGCGAGGCCGAGCTCGCCGTGCCGGTGTCCCGCCTGCGCCGGTGGCAGGACCTGGTCGTCGACGCCGAACGGGTGCTGGCCGCCGCCCTCGCCGAGCCGTTCGACCCCCTCAGCAGCGCCGAGACGCTGCTGCTCGCCGTCGGGGAGCTCTGGCGGGACCCGGACGTCCCCGACGGGCGTGATCTGGCCGCCGTCGAGGGGTACCTGACCGGGTTCACCACCTGGATCGACGCGCTCGTCGGCGTTGGGGCGGCGGCCGAACCGGTGCTGACGACCGTGGCCGAGTACGGGCGGCGCTGGGAGGCGCTCGCCGCCGTCACCCTCGACCCCTACCGGCCGTTTCTGATCAAGACAAGCGAGGAGCTGCGCACCGTGCTCGTCCGCGNCCGCCCGGTGCTCGGCCGGTCCGGGCCGCCGTGGCGCCAGCTCCTGCACCCCGCGGCGCTGGTCGACGTCGACTCGGGTGGNACGGGCAGCTACCACGTCAGCATCGGCACCGACGACACGAGCATCGAACTCGACACCCCGATGATGATCGACCTGTTCGGCGACCCGGTGCCGCGCACCTACATCGAGGACGTCCAGCGCAACCGGGAGGTGTACGCCTTCTACACCACCGACGCGCGCCGGCCGCCGCGGTCCCGGCTGGTCGTGNGNCTCAGCGTCTCCGCGGACGTCTCCCGCATCACCGGCGCGATCGGTGTGCTGATGCTGCTCACCGTGGGCCTGTCGGCCGTGCCCGTCGAGCTGGCCCCGGACGCCGTCGCCGTGATCACGCTGCCCTCCTCGTTCGCGGCGACGGTGCTGCTCACCCGGGAGCGCAGCAGCCTGGCCGCCTGGGTCCTCGGTCCGGCGAAGACGACCCTGCTCGCCCTGCTGGTGGCGCTGGCGGTCCTCGCCGGGTTGCGGGCCGCCGGCTGGCACGCCCCACCCGATTCGACGCCGCCCGCCCCCGCCCCCGCCCGCCCGGTCGCCGGGACGGATCCACCCGCACGGCCCGCGGGAGCCGCCGCGACCGTCCCCGCCGGACCCGGTGGCGGTACGCTGGAGGCTCTGTAGCGGCGAACGGGACGGTGGCGGATGCCGAAGAACTACGGCCCGGGTGTGGCGCTCGGCCCGCTTCGTTCCGGTGGGCTGCGGTCGCTGGTGCGCCTGGGTCGCCGGGACCTGTGGTTCCGGCTCGACCGCAACATGCTGGGCGCGGGCAGCCGCGGGAGCATGCCGGGGCTGGGATCGCCCGGCCGGGCGCCCGGGGGGTCCGTTCGCACGCACTAGTCTGTCCCCCTTGTCCGCGCCTCGTCGGCCCGTTCGGTGCCGGCCGGTGCCGCGGTCGGGTTTCGCGGCGGGCGCCGTCAGTGGCGGGGCCTGCGCCGTTGCCGGCGGTAGCGGGTGGATCGGGGGTCGGGAGCGCGTCCGGGATGTCGGCCATGCTGGCCGGGCCGGGCCGGACGAGATCGCGACCGCCGGCGTGGCGGCCGGCTTGGGCGGCGGCTCGGCCGGGTGCAGCCCGGTCCTCCTCCGCCGCGGCGCGTCGGTGCCGGCCGCGGCGGAGGCAGGACGAGGCGTTGGGGCGCGGGTGCAGGGTGGCGGGTGTGGTGGCCCCTGTGCGTGCGGGTGATGCGGACCCGGCGGCGGCGGGCGGCCTGTCCGTCGGCGCGGGGCGGTGCGGCCGTCTGGCCTGGGTGGGCACGCCCGGCCTGGGCCGCGCCGGTCTGGCCGGGGTGGCGGGTCGGGCGGACGATGGGTCCGCGCCGGGTGCCGAACGGCGCCGGGCGCAGCAGGGATGGGTGCGGCAAGGGTGGTTGTCCGCGGGCTCGGCGGTTTCGCGCGGGCCGGAGAGATGATGTCGGAGGTGCGCTCTAGCGTGACCGGTATGTCAGTGTTGCCGCCGGCGCCGTTCGGGCGCATGATCACGGCGATGATCACGCCGTTCCAGGCGGACGGCGCTCTCGACGAGGCGGGTGCGGCGCAGCTCGCGGTCCGCCTGGTGGATGCGGGCAACGAGGCGCTCGTCGTCAACGGCACCACCGGGGAGTCGCCGACCACGACCGACGCGGAGAAGGCCCGCCTGGTGCGGGTCGTCGTCGAGGCCGTGGCCGGGCGCGCCCGCGTCGTCGCCGGCGTCGGGACCAACGACACCGCCCACACGGCGGAGCTCGCCCGGGCGGCCGAGGCCGCGGGTGCCGACGGTCTGCTCGTCGTCGCGCCCTACTACAGCAAGCCNCCGCAGGCCGGACTCGTCCTGCACTTCACCACCGTCGCCGACGCGACCGGCCTGCCCGTGATGATCTATGATATTCCCGGCCGGACGGGGGTGCCGGTGGCGACCGACACCCTGGTGCGGCTGGCCGAACACCCGCGTATCGTCGCGGTCAAGGACGCCAAGGACGACCTGGCCGCCTCCTCCTGGGTGATGGCGCGGACGGACCTGGCGTATTACTCCGGCACGGACGCGCTTACCCTGCCGCTTCTGTCCATCGGGGCCTGTGGGGTCGTCAGCGTCGTCTCGCACGTGGCCACCCCGGCGATCCGTGCCATGATCGAGGCCATTGGGGCCGGTGAGGTGGGTCGGGCGATCGCGCTGCATCAGGGCTTGCTGCCCGCGTACGAGGGAATCTTCCGAACCCAGGGGGTGATCCTGGCCAAGGCCGCGCTGCGGCTCGCCGGGCTGCCGGCTGGTCCGGTCCGGCCACCGCTGGTCGACGCCNCCCCCGCCGAGGTCGCGCGGCTGCGCGCCGACCTCGCCGAGGCGACGCTGGACGTCGGTGACCCGCGCGGGCCCGGCACACGCCGGCTACCGTCCGGTCCGTCGGCCGGCTTCGCCGTCGCGGCGGCGGGTGAGGTCTCATGAGCCGCCCGCACCCCGACTACGGCCCGCCCCCGCCGCTGCGCGCGGACGGCCTGCGCATCATCCCGCTCGGTGGAGTCGGCGAGATCGGCCGCAACATGACCGTCTTCGAGCACTCCGGCCGACTGCTCATCGTCGACTGCGGCGTGCTGTTCCCCGAGGACTTCCAGCCCGGGATCGACCTGATCCTGCCGGACTTCACCGCCATCCGGGACCGGTTGGCCGACATCGACGCGCTGATCCTCACCCACGCGCACGAGGATCACATCGGCGCCGTGCCGTACCTGCTGCGGGAGCGCCGCGACATCCCGATCGTCGGCACCCGCCTCACGCTGGCGCTGCTGAACGCGAAGCTCGCCGAGNACCGGATCAAGGCGGTCACGCAGGAGATCCGCGAGGAGGAACGGCACACCTACGGGCCGTTCGAGTGCGAGTTCTTCGCGGTGAACCACTCGATCCCGGACGCGGTGGCCGTCGCCATCCGCACCGAGGCCGGCCTCGTCCTGCACACCGGCGACTTCAAGATGGACCAGCTTCCGCTCGACGGCCGGCTCACCGACCTCGGCGGCTTCGCCCGGCTCGGCCGCGAGGGCGTGGACCTGCTGCTGTCCGACTCGACCAACGCCGAGGTGCCCGGGTTCGTCGCCTCGGAGCGGGAGATCGCCCCGGTGCTCGACGGGGTGTTCCGGGACGCGACCCGCCGGATCATCATCGCCTGCTTCGCCAGCCACGTGCACCGCGTGCAACAGGTCCTCGACGCCGCCGAGGCGCACGGCCGCTCGGTCTGCTTCGTCGGCCGTTCGATGGTGCGCAACATGGGCGTCGCGCGTGATCTCGGCCTGCTGCGGGTGCCGCCGGGTCTGATCGTCGACGCCCGGGACGTGGACTCGCTGCCCGACCGCAACATCTGCCTGATCTCCACCGGGTCGCAGGGCGAGCCGCTGTCGGCGCTGTCCCGGATGGCCAACCGCGACCACCAGATCCGCATCCAGGCCGGGGACACCGTCGTGCTGGCGTCCAGCCTCATCCCCGGCAACGAGAACGCGGTCTTCCGGGTCATCAACGGCCTGACCCGCTACGGCGCGAAGGTCGTCCACAAGGGCGTCGCCAAGGTGCACACCTCCGGCCACGCCCCCGCGGGTGAGCTGCTCTACGTCCTCAACGCCACCAGGCCGTCCAACGTCATGCCGGTGCACGGCGAGTGGCGTCACCTGCGGGCGCACGCGAAGCTCGCCGAGGCCACCGGCGTGCCGGCGGACCACGTGGTGCTTGCCGAGGACGGCATGGTCATCGACCTGATCGACGGCCGGGCGCGCATCACCGGCGCGGTGCCCTGCGGCTACGTCTACGTCGACGGCGCCGCGGTCGGCGACGTCGGCGAGCCGAGCCTGAAGGACCGCCGGATCCTCGGCGAGGAGGGGTTCATCACGATCACCGTCGTGGTGGACGCCGCCGCCGGCAAGGTCGTGGTCGGCCCCGACCTGTCCGCCCGCGGCTTCACCGACTCGCCCGCCACCTTCGACTCGGTGGCCCGGCTCGTCAGCGACGGGCTGGCGGACGCGATGCGCGGCGGGATGAACGACACTTCCGCCCTGCAGCAGCTCGTGCGGCGAACGGTCGGCCGCTGGGTCAACGAGCACTACCGCCGTCGGCCGATGATCGTTCCGGTGGTCCTGGAGGTCTGAGCCGGCGGGGTGGCCCGTCCTCGCCTGCCCGTGCGGGTGGTTGTGCCCAGCACGGCGCGCCCGGTTCGTCGGGGTTGCAGGGACTCGGCCACCTGGCTGTGTACCGTTTCGACGGTGGCCACACGTACCAGCGGCGCGCGTACGCGTGTGCAGACGGGGACGGCCACGTCCCCGCCGGGGGGCGATGGGCGTCGGACAGCAACGCGCGGTGGCGCGGGCGGCAGGAGCCGCCCGGCCGCCGGCGGTAAGGCCCGCGCGCCCGCGGGCGGCCGTGCGGCGCGGCCCGGGGGATCCACCCGGTCCGCGCCCGCCGGCCGGGCGAAGGCGCAGGACCGCCAGCGCCGCCCGCCGCTGACCCTGATGGTCGGCCGGGCCGTCGTCCGGACCGTCTACCAGGTCTGGATGACGGCGGCGACGCTGCTCGGCACCCTGCTGCGTCGAACCGGGCGGGGCGCACGCGACCTGCGCATCGATCCCGCCCACCGGCGCGACGGGCTGGGGCTCGCGGCCTTCGGCGGGGCGATCCTGGCCGCCGTCGCGGTCTGGTTCTCCGCGGGCGGGCCCGTCGGATCCTTCGTCGCCGCCGTCCTGGAGTTGTTCGTCGGCGCCGGGGCGTGGGCGCTGCCCCTGTTCGGTCTGGGGGCCGCCTGGCGGCTCGTGCGTGCGCCCAGCGACCCCGACAGCCGCGGTCGGGTGGTGATCGGCTGGGCCGCGCTCGGGGTCGGCCTGCTCGGCGTCGTGCACATCGCCCGCGGGCTGCCCGACTTCTCCGACGGCATCGGGCGGGTCCGGGGGGCCGGCGGCCTCGTCGGCCTNCTCGGCGGTCTGCCGCTCGCGAGCGCTGTGACGCCGTTCGTCGCCGTCCCGTTGCTGCTGCTGATCGCGGCCTTCGGCCTGCTGGTGATCACGGCGACGCCGATCCGGCAGGTGCCCGAGCGGCTCGCCGAGCTCGTGGAGCGGCTCACCGCCGGGGTGCGCGATCCCGCGGCGCGCCTCGACGACGGCTATGACTCCGACTACGACGACGAGCTCGACGATGCGGCGCTCGCCGACGATCTGCTCGACGAGGACGCCGCCGGTGGAACCCGGCCGGCCCGGGGCCGTCGCCGCGGCCGGGCGGGCGCCGCGCCCCCCGGAGCGGATGGCGCGGACGTGGACGGCACGGACCTGGGCGGCGCGGGCCTGTCCGATCCGGGGCCCCACGAGGTGTTCGACATCGAGGCTGCCGGGCAGGGCGGGGGCCGGTCCCGGCGTCGCTCCCGGCGGGGTGTCGCCGCGGACGCCGAGGCTGCCGACGCCGCGTCCGCGGCCGGCGACCTCGGCCTCGACCTGTTCGGGGAGCTCGCCGGCCCCGAGGCCGACACCGGTTATGCCGGCGAGCCCGACGACGAGGACCTGGCGGCCGGTGCGGCCGCTGCGGCCGCTGCGGCGGCGCGGCCGGCGGCGGCCGCGGCCCGACGCGGGCGGACCCGGGCGGCGAAGGTGACCGGCGGCGCCGCGGACACGGCGACCGGCGTGCCCGGGCCGGGGTCCCCGAGCGCCCCGGACGAGATCGAGCACCTGGTCCCGCCGACCGACGGCGACTACACGCTGCCCTCGCCGACGCTGCTGCGTTCCGGTACGCCGCCGAAGGTCCGGTCCGCGGCGACCGACGGCGTGATCGCCTCGTTGACCGATGTCTTCGGCCAGTTCAAGGTCGATGCCCGGGTCACCGGTTTCACCCGGGGTCCGACGGTGACCCGGTACGAGGTCGAGCTCGGTGCCGCGGTGAAGGTCGAGCGGATCACGCAGCTTGCGAAGAACATCGCGTACGCCGTGAAGAGCCCGGACGTGCGGATCATCAGCCCGATCCCGGGTAAGAGCGCGGTCGGCGTCGAGATCCCCAACACCGACCGGGAACTGGTCTCGCTCGGCGACGTGCTGCGCAGCGGTGAGGCGCTGGCGAACTCCCATCCGCTGGTCGTCGGCCTCGGCAAGGACATCGAGGGCGGCTACGTGCTGGCGAACCTGGCGAAGATGCCGCACATCCTCATCGCCGGGGCGACCGGCGCCGGCAAGTCCACGTGCATCAACACGCTGATCACCTCGGTGCTGGCGCGGGCGACGCCGGACCAGGTCCGGATGGTCCTCGTCGACCCCAAGCGGGTCGAGCTGACGAACTACCAGGGCATCCCGCACCTGATCACGCCGATCATCACGAACCCGAAGAAGGCGGCCGACGCGCTGCAGTGGGTCGTCAAGGAGATGGAGAACCGCTACGAGGATCTCGCCGCCTGCGGGGTGCGCCATGTCGACGACTTCAACCGCAAGGTCCGCAAAGGTGAGATCGTCGCTCCGCCCGGCTCCGAGCGGGTGTACACGCCGTATCCGTACATCCTGACCATCGTCGACGAGCTCGCCGACCTGATGATGGTCGCCCCGCGCGACGTCGAGGACGCGATCTGCCGGATCACCGCGATGGCCCGCGCGGTCGGCATCCACCTGGTGCTCGCGACCCAGCGGCCGTCGGTGGACGTGGTGACCGGTCTGATCAAGGCCAACGTGCCGTCCCGGCTCGCGTTCGCGACGGCGTCGCTGGCCGACAGCCGCACGATTCTCGACCAGGCCGGCGCCGAGAAGCTGGTCGGTCTGGGCGACGCGCTGTTTCTTCCGATGGGCGCGGGCAAACCGGCCCGTATCCAGGGCGCGTTCGTCTCCGAGGACGAGATCGCAGCGATCGTCGACCACACGAAGGAACAGGCGCCGCCGGCGTTCCGGGAGGACGTGTTCGACGGGGGCGGCGAGGCGAAGAAGGAGATCGACGAGGAGATCGGCGACGATCTGGNGCTGTTCCTGCAGGCCGTCGAGCTCGTGGTGAGTACCCAGTTCGGCTCCACGTCGATGTTGCAGCGCAAGCTGCGCGTCGGGTTCGCCAAGGCGGGCCGGCTGATGGACCTGATGGAGAGCCGGGGCATCGTCGGGGCCAGCGAGGGCTCGAAGGCCCGCGACGTGCTGGTCATGCCCGACGAGCTGGAAGGCCTGCTCACGACCCTGCGTAGCGGCTAGGAAGTGCCGGTGGCCGGGTCTGCGCTGTCGAGGCCGGGTGACGGACCGTAAACTGAGCCGGTGCCNCCACGGTAGGCAGAAACTCACGCTTGCGGAGGTCGCTCATGCAATCCGTGGACGATCCGCAGCCGGTCAGTGCCGGCTCGCTGCTCGCCGCGGCCCGCCGCGAGCGCAACCTGACGATCGACGAGGTCAGTGAGCNCACTCGGGTGCGGGCAAGCCTGATCGACCAGATCGAACGGGACGACTACTCCCGCTGCGGCGGCACGGTCTACGCCCGCGGCCACCTGCGCAGCATCGCCACCAGCCTCGGTCTCGACCCCGGCCCCGTCCTGGACGCCTACGACGCCTCCCACGAGGTGTTGACCGGGCCGGTGCTCGGCGTCCCGCCCGGCGAGTTCGACCCGCTGCGAGGCGGGTCCCGGCGCCGGCACGGTGGGTTCCGTTGGGGCGCCGCGATGATCGTGTCGTTGGCCGCGGTGTGCCTGATCGCCGTCATCGCCCTGCTGATACCCGGTTCCGGGTCGTCCGGCTCCTCCGGGTCCACCCGGCAGGGCGACGCCGCCGCACCCCCGCCGACCGCGCCGGCACCGATCGCGGCGCCGAGCAACGCACCCGCCGCCGCACCCAGCACCACCCCCCCGGCGGGGGTGAACGTCGTGCTGGCGGCGCGCGACGCGCAGAGCTGGCTGGAGGTGCGTGACGACGACCGGCACGTGCTGCTCGCGCAGCTGCTGCACTCCGGCGACAGCCGCACCGTCACGGCGCCGGGGGCGCTGAGCATCAGGATGGGTAATGCGGGCGCGGTCGACGTGTCGTGCAACGGCAGGAGCCTCGGCCCCTCCGGCGGCGATGGTCAGGTGGTGACGATCCGGGTCAGCGTGGCCGCCTCCGGCGAGTGCGAGGTCGGGGATGCCGGCCGCAGCCCCCTCGCCGCGGGCCCGGCGCCGTCCGCGCTCGCCACGGCGCCTGNCGCGCCCGTCGACTGATCGCGACCGGCGGACGCCCTGCGCGAGTCGGCCATGTCGGGCTGGTGCGGCGCCGGGTGCCACCGCCCCGGTAGCCTGACCTGGTGTCCACTCACGTCCCGCGCCGGGTAGCTCTCGTCACGCTNGGTTGTTCCCGGAACGAGGTGGATTCGGAGGAACTCGCCGGCCGGCTCGCCGCCCAGGGGTGGGAACTGGTCGCCGACGCCGCCGACGCCGACGCCGTGCTGGTCAACACCTGCGGATTCGTCGACGCGGCGAAGAAGGACTCCATCGACGCCCTGCTGGCCGCGGACGACCTGCGGGCCGGCGACGGCGAACCGGCCGGGGCGGGCCCGCGTGCGGTGGTCGCCGTCGGCTGCCTCGCGGAGCGCTACGGCAACGAGCTGGCGGCGAGCCTGCCCGAGGCCGACGCGGTGCTGGGCTTCGACGCCTACCCGAGCATCGGCGAGCATCTCGACGCGGTCCTCGGCGGCGCCACGGTGCCCGCCCACACCCCGCGGGACCGGCGCACCCTGTTGCCGATCACCCCGGTGGAACGGGGCGCGTCGGCGAACGTCGCCGTGCACGTTCCCGGGCACGCCAGGGGTGTTGCGGGTGGGAGTGCAGCGGGTAGCCCGGGCCGGCGCCGGTTGACGGCGGGGCCGGTCGCCGCCCTGAAGATCTCCAGCGGCTGCGACCGGCGGTGCGCGTTCTGCGCGATCCCGTCGTTCCGCGGCTCGCACGTGTCCCGTCCCGCCGACGACGTCCTCGCCGAGGCGGAGTGGCTGGCCGGCGAGGGTGCGCGCGAGCTGGTGCTGGTCAGCGAGAACTCGACCTCCTACGGCAAGGATCTCGGTGACCTGCGGGCGCTGGAGAAGCTGCTGCCGCAGCTTGCCGCCGTGCCGGGCATCGTGCGGGTGCGGACGGTCTACCTGCAGCCGGCGGAGTTGCGCCCGTCGCTGCTCGAGGTGCTGCTGACCACGCCGGGTCTCGCCCCCTACCTCGACCTGTCGTTCCAGCACGCGAGCCCGGCGGTGCTGCGCCGGATGCGTCGGTTCGGCGGCTCCGAGCACTTCCTCGACCTGCTCGACCGCGGTCGCGGCCTGCTGCCCGGCCTCGGCGCCCGGTCGAACGTCATCGTCGGTTTTCCCGGGGAGACCGAAGCGGACGTCGACATCCTGGCGGAGTTCCTCGAGGCCGCCGAGCTCGACGCGGTCGGCGTGTTCGGCTATTCGGACGAGGAGGGCACCGAGGCGGTCTCCCTGCCAGGCAAGATCGCCGAGGAGGAGATCGAGCGGCGCCGGGTGCAGATCACCGATCTCGTCGAACAGCTCACCGCCACCCGGGCGCAGGAGCGGATCGGCAGCCGGGTCCAGGTCCTCGTCGAGGAGATCACCGACGGGATCGCCGCCGGGTGTGCCGGCCACCAGCAGCCCGATGCCGACGGCTCCTGCCTGGTCCGCCTGCCCGGCCCCGCCGGTGCCGCGGCCGGCCCGCCCGCCGGGGGCCCGTCCGGCACCGGCCAGCCCGGTCTGCCCGGCCAGCCCGGCCAGCCTGGTGTCGAGGTGGGGGACCTGATCGAGGCCCGGGTCGTCGCGACCGAGGGGGTCGACCTGGTCGCCGAGTTCACCGCGGTGCTCGACCGGGCCCGTCCCTCGGCCGGGCGGGGCGAGGCCGCGCCGTCGGCGACCGGGGCGCGGGCGACGGTCCTGGTGGGCCGGCCCCGCGCGGATGGGACGTGACGGCGTCCGGAGCCGACGCCCCGGGCGGAGCCGATGCCCTGGGCGGAGCCGATGCCCTGGGCGGAGCCGATGCCCTGCGCGGCGTCGGCGGCCGGCGGCCGTCGCCGGCCGGTCAGCCCACCCGCGAGCTGCCACCCGTCGACCTCTCCTCGGCCCCGCCCGAACCAGGCGCCGTCGATCGCGGTGGTCCCCTGGCCGCCGCGAACGGGGCGGACCCGCGTCCGAGCGTGTCCGTACTCAACGTCGCCAACCTGCTGACGATCATCCGGCTGATCCTCGTGCCGGTCTTCGTGCTGGTGTTGTTCGCCGGTCCCGACGACGACGGCTGGCGCTACGCGGCCTTCGTCGCCTACGCCGTCGCCGCGATCACCGACCAGGTCGACGGGTCCATCGCCCGCCACTGGCACCTTGTCACCGACTTCGGCATCCTCGTCGACCCGATCGCCGACAAGGCGCTGACCGGCGCCGCGCTGATCTCGCTGTCCGTCCTCGGGGAGCTGCCGTGGCCGGTGACGGCGGTGATCCTGCTGCGCGAGGTCGGGGTCACGCTGCTGCGGCTGTGGGTGATCCGCTTCGGGGTGATCGCCGCGAGCCGCGGGGGCAAGGCGAAGACACTGCTGCTGAACGTGGCGATCGGGCTCTATGTGCTGCCCCTGGCGGGGGTCGCCGCGACCAGCCGGGCGGTGATCCTCGCCGCGGGCGTGGTCGTCGCCGTCGCCACCGGGATCGACTACGTCTACCGGGCGCTCGCGCTGCGGCGCCAGACCGCGCGCGACGCGGCCGGCGAGCCCGCGGCCGGGACGGGCATCACCGACGACGAGGGGCTGACGGATGCGCGCTGAACTGCTGGCGGTGGGGGACGAGCTCCTCTACGGCGACATCGTCAACGGCAACGCCGCGTGGCTCGGCCGGCAGCTCGCCGACGTCGGGGTGACGATCGAGACCTCCACGGTCGTCGGCGACGACGTCGACGTGATCGCCACGGCGATCCGGGTGGCGCTGGAGCGCGCCGACGCCGTCGTGATGACCGGAGGTCTCGGGCCGACCCAGGACGACCTGACTCGCGAGGGCATCGCCGCGGCGGCCGGTGTCGAGCTGCGCCGCGACGACTTCCTGGAGGCCGAGCTGCGCCGGCGGTTCCGGGCGATGGGCCGACGCGAGGTCCGCGACGTCCCGGTGATGAACTACCGGCAGGCGGACCTGCCCGTGGGTGCGCAGCCGCTGCCCAACGGGCCGGGCACCGCACCGGGCATCCGGATGGAGATCGGTGCGGGCGTCGTGTACGCCATGCCGGGCGTCCCCTTCGAGATGAACGACATGTTCACCGCGAGTGTCCTGCCCGACATCCTGCGCCGCGCAGGCCAGCCGGCGGTGGTCGTGCACCGGGTGCTGCGCACGGCCGGGATGTGGGAGTCGGNGGTCGCCGAGGCGCTCGCGGCCGAGGTCGACCGGTTGGCACCGATCGGCAACCCGCGGATCGCGTTCCTGGCCAGCGGCGGCCAGACCCGGGTTCGCATCACCGCCCGGGCGCGGGACCGGGCCGAGGCGGAGACGTTGATCGCCCCGGTGGAGGCCGCGGCGCGCGCGGCGCTCGGCGCCGGGGTCTACGGCGGCGAGGAGGACTCGCTGGAGAGCGTCGTGCTGGGGCTGCTGCGCGCGCGGTCGGCGACGCTCGCCGTCGCCGAGTCCATCACCGGCGGGCTGCTCGCCGGCCGGCTGACCGACGTGCCCGGGTCGAGTGTGGTGTTCCGCGGCGGCGTCGTGTCCTATGCGACCGACGTCAAGGCGTCGGCGCTCGGGGTCGATCAGGCCCTGCTCGCCGCCGAGGGGGCGGTGTCGGCCAACACCGCCGCGGCGATGGCGGCCGGGGTGCGGGTGCGCCTCGGTGCCGACTACGGGCTGGCCACCACGGGTGTCGCCGGTCCGGGTGAGCTGGAGGGCAAGCCGGCGGGAACGGTGCACCTGGGTCTCGCCGGCCCGGACGGGACGATCACCCGCTCGCTCCGCCTGCCCGGTGACCGCGAGCGGGTGCGCGCCTTCGCCGCCGTGACCGCTCTGGACCTGGNGCGGCGTACCCTGGCAGGACTGCCGGGCAGCGACATCGCCGCCTTCGTCGACGACGCCACCGGCGGATCGCGGGAGTAATCGCCGGACCCGAGGTGCTTACACAGTTACAGTCCCATCAACGAGGGCCCGAGGGCCACGGTGGTGGGTATACGGTGAACGCATCCCGCGGACGAAGGAGGAGGCTCGATGGTCCTGCTCCGACGCATGATCGGCGAGGNGTTGCGCCGCCGCCGTCAAGATCAGCACCGCACGCTCCGGGAGGTGTCCTCGGCGGCCAGGGTGTCGCTGGGCTACCTCTCCGAGGTGGAGCGTGGGCAGAAGGAGGCCAGCTCCGAGCTGCTCGCAGCCATCTGCGAGGCGTTGGGAGTCCGGCTCGCGGACCTGCTGCGTGAGGTCAGCGAGGATCTGGAGCTCGCCGAGCTGGCGGTCGGTGCGGGCGTCGGTGGAGCCACGGTCGTGGTGCCGGCCCGCCCGACGGTCGTGGATCGGGCTGCCTGAGCCTCGTCGGTCGGCGTTCGCCCGACGGCCGCAGGCTCCGTTCTGAGCTGATCGTCGTCCCGAGTTGATCTCTGTGTGTCGCGTCCCGCCGCTGACTGTCAGCGGTCGGTGCGGGACAGGTCACCGCTCGGCACCTGGGCACCTGGGCACCTCGGCACCTCCCGCGTGGTGGCGGACGGGTCGGGCCCCGGTCGGGCTTCGTCGAACGGGCTTGGGTGACAATCGGCTTGGGTGACAGCGGGCTACGGTGACGGAGCGGGACGGTAGCGGAGGTTCCGCGTACGGATCTCCTTGCGGGGCACGCCAGGGAACGCAAACGGCTCCGACCCGAGAGGACGAGCATGAGTGCGATCCGTAGCCCACTGTCCGACGAGGCCCGTTCCGTCACCGGCGAGGCATTGCAGGGCGCGTTGGTCGATCTGATCGATCTGTCCCTGTTCGCGAAGCAGTTGCACTGGAACGTCATCGGCCGGAACTTCCGCAGCGTGCATCGCCAGCTCGACGAGGTCGTGGAGCTGAGCCGTCGCTTCGCGGACGCCGTCGCCGAGCGGGCCGTGGCCATCGGGGTCAACCCGGACGGCCAGTCGTCGACGATCGCCCGCGGCACCCACCTGCACGGAGTCGAGGTCGGTTACCTCGCCGACGAGAAGGTGGTCCGGCTCATCACCGACGTGCTCGCCGAGGTCATCACCCGGACGCGCACCCGAATGGACGCCACCGAGCAGCCCGACCCGGTCACCCAGGATCTGATCATCGACGTCGTGCGCGAGCTGGAGGAACAGCACTGGATGTTCCAGGCGATGGTCTGAGCCCGGTCCGCATCCGGGGCCGCCGCCCACAGGGCCGCCGCCGGGGTACCCGCCCGAATGGGCGACTCCGGTGGCGGCGTGCGGGTCGGTCTGCCACTCTCCCCGGGTAGTTCTCGCGGTGCAGCTTGCGTTCGTCGTCGTCCACCCGGGCCTGGCTCCCGGGCCTGGCCTGCAGGGAGAGAAGATCAGGTGAGCACCGCCTCGCAACCCGAGGAGGATGACGCGGCCCCGGCACACCTGCCGATCCAGGTCTGCAAGGCCTGTAACGGCCTGGGCGAGCAACTGGTCGTCTTCGCCACGGCGCGCGGCGGCTTCGTGCCGGCCTGCCGGTCGTGCCTGGTCTGCCGGGGACGAGGTCGTACTCCGCTGTGCCCGCCCGTGTGACGTGGGCCCGCCCGTGTGACGTGGGCCCGCCCGTGTGACGTGGGCCCTCAGGTCTGCCGGCAGGCCTTCCCGTCTGACGGAAGGACGACGCGTTTGGTGTGCCGGCCGGGTCACCAGTGGGCCGAGGTCGTGCNACGATCGTGGTATGGCGAATGTCGTCCGCAAGATTGCCCGGTATCTGTCCGCGTCGGCGAACCNCAAGTTCGACGAGCGGGCCGACCCGCGGGTGCAGATCGACCAGGCCATCGAGGAGGCGCGCCGCCAACACGAGGCGCTCGTGCAGCAGGCCGCGCTCGTCGTGGGAAATCAGCGTCAACTNGAGATGCGGCTGGCCCGGCAGGCCGAGGAGGTCGCCGGCCTGACCGAGTCGGCCCGCTCCTCGCTGCTGCTGGCCGACAACGCGCGAGCCTCGGGTGATCCGGTCTCCGCGGCCGGCTACGAGGAAACCGCGCAGGCGTTCGCCAGCCAGCTCGTCTCCGCGGAGACCTCGCTGGAAGACCTGAAGAACCTGCATCGCCAGGCGGCGGCGTCGGCGGCCCAGGCCCGCACCGCCGTCGAGGACAACACGGCGCGGATGCAGCGCCACCTGGCGGAGCGGGCCAGGCTGCTGACCCAGATCGAGCACGCCGCCATGCAGGAGCAGATGACCCAGGCGATGGAGGGCATGTCGACGCTGGCCCCGGCCGGCGACACCCCGACGCTCGCCGAGATCCGCGACAAGGTCGAGCACCGCTACGCGGTGGCGCTCGGCCGCCACGAGCTCGCCTCGCAGGGGATGGAGGCGCGGATGGTCGAGGTCCGCCGCGCCACCATGGATGCCCGGGCCCTGTCCCGGCTGGCCGAGCTGCGCGGTGATCTCGGCGGCGGGGGCGGCCCAGGTGCGGCCCTGGGCAGCGGGACACCGAACGCCCTCGGCGCCGGCGCCGGTGGCGACCCGCAGCGGGCGTCGCTGACGAAGGGGCAGTCCGACGGCGAGCCGTACCGGGCGCCCGATGCCGCCGGCCGGAGCGCGCCGCCGCCCGCCGCGGGCGGCCAGGGTGCCGGCGGCCCCGCGGCCGCGCCGGGCGGTCCGGCGGCGTGAAGCACGTGGGGAGCCGACGGTGACGGACTGGTCGACGCGCGACGGCCGGGCCGCTTCCCCCGGCTCCTCCCGCGTCTCCGGCACCCCCGGTCCTTCCGGTCCTTCCGGTCCCAAGAGCCGGGCGTGGGATCGCGTTCAGGCGTTTCTCGACGGGCGGTCCAGCGTGGCGCGTGCGACCGCGGACGCCGCAGCCGCCGTCGTGCCCTCCCTGCCGGCCTGGGTCGGCGCCGATGTCGAGCGACGGTCGCTGGTGCGGGCCGAGCGCCGGGCCGGGCGCGGGCTGCGCTGGGCTCGGCGCCGGGAGGCGGCCGCCGTGTCGATCTGGACCGGGGTCGCCGCGCTGACGCCTGTGGCCGCCGTGGTCGACGACTCCTGGGGCTGGCTGGTGGCCGGCGGGGCCGCCCTCGCCCGGGCGGCCCTCGCCGGACGCGAGCTCGCGCTGCTGCGACGGGCCGACGGCGGGCTCCCGTTGCCGCGCACCCCCGCGCCGAGTCCGTGGGAGCTGCGCCGGTCCGCGGCCGCCGAGCCACTGCGCCGCGGGGAGGCGGGGCTGGCCGCGCTCATGGCGATGACCCGCTCCCTCGGCCCGGGCGCGGCCCGATCGCTGCTGCAGACGGCGGCGGCCGGAGCGGCGGATCTGGTCGACGGCCTGCGCGTCGGGGCGGCCCGGGTCGTCGCCTGCGAGGCGGCTACTCGGGCAGTCTCCGATTCCGGGCGGCGGGCCGAACTCGCCCGGACCACCGAGGCCCTGGTGGCGTCGATGACGACGTCGGTCGCGGTCTTCGACGACCTGCTCGCCGCGGCCGGAGAGGCGGTCGGTACCGTGTCGTCGTCGGCACCCGGCCTGATCAGGCTGCGCGAGGACACCGAGACGCTGCGGGGATACGCGGCCGCCCTGCGGGATCTCGCGGGCGTCTAGCCGTCCGGTTTGCCGCGGCCCCGCCGCGTGCGGCGAGAGCACCCATGCTCGGGCCGGTACGAACTGCGAGGCTCCGACCACGTGTCGTCTATTCGACTGGGTAGCACCTTCGGGTCGTAGATCGCCACGTTTACAGCCGGTTCACTGAATACGGTGCGTGACGAATGGCAATTAGGCATACCGTCCGTTGGGCTNGAGAACGCCATTCTCCTGGGTTTCTTGNCATTTTGCCACCGTTTGGTGGTGTTGCTCCNGCAACGGAGCGTCGGTTCCGGGTCCGTGGAGCGTACGGTGCGTGCATGTTGGGCGGCCGTCCCGCGTGTACGGAGAAGTCGGGACTGGCTTGCCCAGGAGTGGATGNGTAATGTCCGGCTTGTCCAAAGTCCGCTGCTTGGCACTCAGCGGACATAGAAGACCAAGGCGCATCGCGGTTCTGCCGGTGCTGGCGCGCACCGGGCCGGCCGTGATCGCGCTGGGGGGTGGCGCGGTCCGAGCAAGTCAGAGGTGGACTGAACCGTGACATGCCCTGCCGGGGAGTTCCCCCCGGTTGATTCCGCAACCGCGACGGCAACTGCAACATCCCTGGCCGAGCTGGACCGGCCCTACAGCGAGCAGCGATGGTCGCTGATGCTGCCCCACCGGGAGCGGCTGATCCACATCGCCCGCCGTCGGCTGCCGAGCAAGGCAGACGCGGAGGACTGCGTGCACGAGGCGTTCATCCGTGCGGCAGGCTTCCGGGACCTCGACGCGAGCCGCGTCGGTCAGTTCCTGACGACGACGGTGCTGCGCCTGTGCGTCGACCACCACCGGGCCCGTCAGCGCGCGGAGCGGGCGGTCGTCCGCGGGTACCTGCAGCCGTGGGAACCGGCGCCGGACGACGCCGTCTGCGACCGGGCGGAGGCCCGCTGGCTGCTGGCCCGGGCCGGTTCGCTGCGCGGTCGCGAGCGCCAGGTGATCATGGCGCGGGCGGCCGGGATGAGCACGCGGGAGGCGGCGGCGGACCTGGAGATCAGCCTCAAGGCGGCCGAGGGTGCGTTCACCCGCGGCCGGGCGCGACTGATCTCCTTCTCGCGGAACTGACGGTCTCGCCAGGATTCGGCGTGCACCATGCACCTCCGGCACCACCATGCTCTTCCAGCACCACCACGCTCTTCCAGCACCACCACGCTCTTCCAGCACCACCACGCTCTTCCAGCACCACCACGCACCTCTGGCGCACTACCAGGCACTTATCCGGTACCACCAGGCAGCATCCGGTTCTACCGGCCGTCACCAGGCACTTTCGGGCACCATCAGGCACCACCTTCCCCGGCATCAGGCCGGCGGACGCGGCCGGAGCGCGCCTCGGCGCCTCGGTTCGCACGTCCGCGACGGGCGACGGCTCCCGCGGGAGCCGCCGGTCCGGCCTGGCACCGGGGGCACCAGGTGGTGCGCCGGCTCTCCTCGTCGATCCGGCCGGGTAGCCGGCCCTGGTCGGCTGTGAGTATCCGGCTTCCGCACCGCCGGCAGGGCCGCCCGGCCCGGCCGTAGACCCAGTGCTCCTCCCCGGGTCGCGTAGACCCGGTCGTCACCTGATGCCCGCCGTGGGCGCCGGTCCTGATCATCGCTTGGGCTCGTCGGACGAGCCCCGGTAGATCGGGTACGTCGCCCACGGGCGTCCAGGGGGAGACCCCGGCGACGAAGCAGGCCTCGGTCCGCCAGATGTTGCCCAGGCCGGCGATGATCCGCTGGTCGAGCAGCGCGGCACCGATCTGCCGTTGCGGCACTGCCCGCAGCGCCGCCACCACGACGTCCAGATCCCAGTCCGGGCCGAGCACGTCCGGGCCGAGATGGCCGACGGCGTCCTGCTCGCGGCTCGTCGCCAGCAGCTCGACGATCGCCAGCCGGTACCCGACCGCGACCTGCTCCGCGGTGGTGAGCACGACCCGGATCTGCCAGGCCGGACCGCCCGACCAGGGCACCCCCGGACGGTAGAGGTGCCACGAGCCCTCCATCCGAAAATGGGTGTGCAGGCTCAACCCGCCGTCGAACCTGGTCAGCAGGTGCTTGCCGCGCGCCGCCACCCCGATGATCCGCTGGCCGGACAGGTCGGCCGTGGCCAGGTGTGGCACCCGGAAGTCGCTGCTCAGCAGCCGCGCGCCGGCGAGCGCGGCGTCCATCCGCCGGGCCACCCGCCACACGGTGTCGCCCTCGGGCATCCCCGCATCCTCCCTGCATCCTCCGGGCCGACGCGCCCGGTGCCTGCGCCGTCGGCCTTGCTCGTCGGCCTTGCTCGTCGGCCTTGCGTCGTCCGCCTTCCGACCTCCGTCATGCGCTCTCTGCCATCCGTCGTCCACCTTCCGTCGTTCGACTCCTTGCGTCACCTGTCGCTGTGGTCCCGGTCCCGGTCCCGGGAACGGGACCGGTCACGGCCGGGGTGCGCGTGCCGGGCTGGGCGAGCGGTGTCGCGGTAGCCGCCGGGCGACCACGATCGCGCCGAACAACCCGACGCCGACCGTGAGGCCGAAGGCGACCGCGAGCCCGGTGTCCGGCGCGCCGGTCCTCGCCTGGCTCGCCGCGACCGCCACCCCGCTCAGCCCGGCGCCGAACGCAGTGCCCAGGTTGTCGCTGAGGGCCACCGCGGTGCTGGCCATCCCGTGCCGGTCGGGCGGCGTCTCGCCGAGGACCAGCGTGACGACGGTCGAGTACGACAGGCCGATGCCGATCCCGGCGACTCCCCAGCAGGNGATCGGGACGGCCAGCGGCACGCTCGCGGGCAGCAGCACGGAGGCGAACCCGCCCGTGNCGAGGGCGACCAGGCCGAGTCCTGCCCCGATGAGCTCCCGGTACGACCGGCGCTCGGCGAGTCGGGCCTGCGTCCAGGAGCCCGCCGTCCAGCAGAGCGTCGCCGTCGACACCGCGAGTCCCGCCGTCGTCGTCGACGCGTGCCGCACCGCGGTGATCGACAGGGGCACGAAGGTGTCCGCCCCGAAGAAGGCCCAGGTCAGTAGGCCTCGGGCGGCCACGGCGGCAGGGACGCCGGGACGCAGGCGCAGGGTACCGGCCGGCAGCAGCCGGCGCAGTGGGCCGAGACCGCAGGCGATGCCGGCGGCGATCAGTGGCAGGCCGGACGGCGAGCGGTTCGTCAGCCCGGCCAGGACGAGGCCGGCGCCGCCGCTGATCCGCACCGCCGCGACGATCGGGATCCGGACGTGCCCACCGGCCGGTCGCCCCGGCAGCGCGCGCAGCGCCCGGACGGGGATGCCCCCCGCGGCGACGGTCAGCGGCAGCAGTCCGCCGAAGACCCAGCGCCAACCGGCGTGGGCGGCGATCAGGCCGGCCAGCGCCGGCCCGCCGAGGCCCGGCACCACCCAGGCGGTGGAGAGCACCGCGAACACCCGGGGTCGCAGCTCGGCGGGGTAGACGCGGCCGATCGTGGCGTAGGCGATCGCCGGGATCGACCCGCCGCCGAGGCCCTGCAGCCCCCGGCCGACGACGAGCAGGCCCATCGTCGGCGCCAGCGCGGCGAGCAGCAGCCCGGCGCAGAAGAACAGCAGCCCGACCGCGAACGGGCGGGCCGGCCCGGTCCGGTCGGCGCCGGCACCGGCCAGCACGATGCCGACCGTCGTGCCGAGGAAGAACGCGCTGGTCGCCCAGCCGTACAGGCCGAGGCCGTCGAGATCGGCGGCGACGTCCGGCAGCACCGTGACCACGGCGAGGGCCTCGAACGCGACCAGCGTGATGATCGTGACGAGACCGACGGTCAGCGCCCTGACCCGGTGGTCCCACAGGGATCGCACCGCCGGCCCGCGCCCGCCCTCCTCGCGGGCGCCGATCTGGTTGGTCAAGCCCGCAGCCGCAGGCCACGCGGCGTCGGATGGAAGCCGGCGCGTTCGAGGGCCGCGCCGAGGCCACTCGCGGCGATCGGCTCCCCGTCGGCCTTCTCCACGGTCAGCCGGCCGAGTGAGCCGTCCACGACGGCGCGGGCCAGGGCTTCCACGGCGGTCCCGGTGAGGCGCTCGTCCGCCGTCCACGACAGCAGGGACCGTCCGCCACGCTCCACGTAGAGGACCAGTTCGCCGTCGACGAGGACGACCAGGGCTCCCGCCTTCCGGCCAGGCCGGTGCCCGGCCGCCGTGTCCGCTCCCGGTCCCGGCCGCTCCGGCCACGGCAGTGCGGCACCGAAGGGGTTGGCCGGATCGGTGGCGGCGAGAACTACCGCCGCGGGGCCGCCGCCGGCCCGACCCGTCGCGGATCCGGGCCGGCGGGGATCCGCTCGCGCCCACAGGCCCCCGTTCTCCGCCGAGGTGCCGGGGGCGGACCCGATCGCAGGCGGTGCCCAGGACGGGACCTGGGCCGCGTCACGCTGCGCCGCGGCGATCGCCCGGAGCCGATCGACCGCGCCGGGCACGGCGAACTGGGCGGCGCCCAGTGACTCGACGAAGTAGCCGCGCCGGGCCCGGCCCGCGTCCTCGAACGCGCTGAGCACCCGGTAGACCGCGGCGAAACCGCCGGGCGGCCGCTCGCTGGTCACCGCCCCCCGGGTGACGATGCCGTGCCGGTCGAGCAGTGCCTCCGCGAGCGCGTGGCCACGGCGGGTGGGGTCCTCGTCGCGTTCGGGAAGCAGCGACCACCGGCCGGCCGCGGTGGGGGGACCGGTCCGCCGCGGCAGCGTCGGCCGACCGTAGCGGGACTGCCGCGGCCGCGGGGGGCGCCGCCGCGCCGCGCCCGCGGCGGTACCGCCGGTGGCACCCAGGGCCACGCGCAGCGGTGCGAGGGTGTCGTTGGTGATCAGGCCTGCCCAGACGAGATCCCACAGGGCCGCGGTCAGGGCGGTGTCGTCGAGCGCGCCGACCCGGTCCGACAGGGCCCGGAAGAACAGCGCCGCGCCGTCCGCGAGGGCGTCGAGGATCGCCGCGTGCGGCTGCCCGGCGGCGGCGTCGAGGTCGGCCGCGGGCAGCAGGAGGGCGGCGGCGTCGGCGGTGACCAGGGTCAGCCAGCCGTCGCCGCCGGGTAGACCGCCGGCGCCTGCCCAGTGGACCTCGCCGGCGGAGCACAGCTCGTCCAGCATCGCCGGGGAGTAGTCGGTGACCCGGGCCGGCAGGACGAGCTGCTCCCAGGCACTCGCCGGGATCAGGGCGCCCTGGAGCTGCTCGACGGCCCGCAGCACGCCGTCGACCCCCCGGCCCCGACCGCTGGTCACCTCCTGCCAGGCGGGCAGGAAGGCGCCGAGTGCCCGGGTCGGCACGGCCTCGACCTCGCGGCGCAGCGCGGCGAGGCTGCGCCGGCGCAGCGCGCGCAGCACCCCGCCGTCGCACCACTGCAGGCCCGTGCGCTCGGGATGTAGCTCGCCGCGCACCAGCCGGCCCTCGGCGGCCATGGTCTCGAGTACCCCGACGACGACCGCCGTGCCCAGCCCCAGGCGCCGCGCGGGCTCCTCGGCGTCGAACGGCCCGTGGGTGCGGGCGTAGCGGGAGATGAGATCGCCCAGCGGGTCGCGCACCGGCTGGGTGAACGCCTCGGGCACTCCCACCGGCAGGGGAACGCCGAGGGCGTCGCGCAGCCGGCCCGCGTCCTCGACGGGCACCCAGCGTTCCTCCCCGGCGATGCGCACGCGCAGGATCCGGCGATCGTGCTCCAGCTCGGCGAGCCAGGCCGGGGTGGCCCCCCGGGCGAGGGCCTCCGCCGTGGTCAGGTCGCCGACGATGCGCAGCAGGTCGGCGACCCCCTCGGCGTCGCGGGCGCGCCGCTCGGGAGCGAGCCGGGTGAGCTCGGCGGTCACCTGGGCCAGCGCGGCGGGATCGATCAGCTCCCGTAGGTCGGCCTCGCCGAGCAGCTCGGCGAGCAGCGAGCTGTCCAGCGACAGCACCTGGGCGCGGCGTTCNGCCAGCGGCGCGTCGCCGTCGTACAGGAACGCGGCGACGTNGCCGAACAGCAGCGACGAGGCGAACGGCGACGGGGACGCCGTCTCCACCTCGACCACCCGCAGCGATCGGGCTGCCACCTCGCGCATGAGCCCGACCAACGCCGGGGTGTCGAACACGTCCTGCAGGCATTCCCGCATCGTCTCCAGCACGATCGGGAAGTCGCTGAACGTGGCGGCGACGGTGAGCAGCTGGGCGCTGCGCTGGCGCTGTTGCCACAGCGGGGTCCGCCGGCCGGGGGTGCGCCGCGGCAGCAGCAGGGCCCGCCCGGCGCACTCGCGGAACCGGCTGGCGAACAGGGNGCTGCCGCCGATCTCCGCCCGCACGATCGCNTCGATCTCGTCCGGCTCGAACAGGGCGAGATCTGCGCCCGGCACCTCCGCCGCGTCCGGGATCCGGGCGACGATGCCGTCGTCGGTGTGCATGATCTGTACCTCGGTGCCGTACCGCTCCCGCAGCCGCGCCCCGAGCGCCAGGGCCCAGGGGGCGTTGACCGGGGCGCCGAACGGCGAGTGCACCGCGAGGCGCCAGTCGCCGATCTCGTCCCGGAACCGCTCGACGACGATCGTCCGGTCGTCCCCCAGATGCCCGACGGCGGCCCGCTGCTCGTCGAGGTAGCGCAGCAGGTTCGCGGCGGCCCAGTCGTCGAGCCCGGCGGCCCGCATCCGCTCGGCCGCCGCCGGCGCCGGCAGCCGGCCGACCTCGCGCAGGAAGGCCCCGAGCGCGCGGCCGAGCTCGGCGGGCCGACCGGGGGCGTCGCCGTGCCAGAAGGGCAGCCGGCCGGGGCGGCCCGGCGCCGGGGTGACCAGCACCCGGTCCGCGGTGATCTCCTCGATCCGCCAGCTCGACGAGCCGAGCAGCACGACATCGCCGACCCGCGACTCGTAGACCATCTCCTCGTCGAGCTCCCCGACCCGGCTGGCCTTCTCCCCGATCAGGAACACGCCGAACATGCCCCGGTCGGGGATCGTTCCGCCGCTGGTCACCGCAAGCCGCTGCGCGCCGGGCCGGCCGTGCAGGATGCCGGTGGCCCGGTCCCAGGTGATGCGGGGGCGCAGCTCGGCGAAGGCGTCGGAGGGGTAGCGCCCGGCGAGCATGTCGAGCACGGCCTCCAGAACCGACCCCGGCAGGGACGCGAAGGACGCCGCCCGCCGGACCAGCACGCCGAGATCGGCGACGGACCAGTCGTCCATCGCCGTCATCGCCACGATCTGCTGGGCGAGCACGTCGAGCGGGTTGCGTGGAGCATGGACCTCCTCGATCGCCCCCGCCCGCATCCGCTCGGCGACGACGGCACTCTCGAGCAGGTCCCCGCGATGCTGCGGCAGGACGACGCCGAGGCTCGTGGCGTCGACCTGGTGACCGGCGCGCCCGACGCGCTGCATGCCGGCGGCCACGCTCGGCGGTGAGCCGATCTGGACGACGAGGTCGACCGCGCCCATGTCGATGCCCAGCTCCAGGCTGGAGGTCGCCACGACCGCCGGCAGCCGCCCGGCCTTGAGATCCTCCTCGATGAGCAGCCGCTGCTCGCGGCTGACGCTGCCGTGGTGGGCCCGCGCGACCTCCGGCCACCCGGCGGCGGTGCCGCCGCCCTGGCCGGCCGCGCCCATCATCGCGGCCGGGGCCAGGCGCGCCGGGGGTGCGCCGGCGCCGTCGGAACTGGCCGCGGCCGGGCTCGACTCCGGCCCGTCGGCAGCGGCCGCGGCCTCGACCAGCCGGTCGGCGTAGAGCTCGTTCAGCCGTGCGCACAGCCGCTCGGCGAGCCGCCGCGAGTTGGCGAACACGATCGTCGACGAGTGCGCCAGCACCAGGTCGAGCACGCGCTCCTCGACCGCCGGCCAGATCGACGCCCGGGGCGGGGCGGCCGCGGCGGAGCCGTCCGCCGGCGCGTCGACGAGCGGCTCGCCCAGCCGGGTCATGTCCTCCACGGGGACCACGACCTCGATCTCGAGGGTCTTCGCCGCCGGCGGCCGGACCACCTCCACCGGGGCCGCCCCACCGAGGAAGCGCGCGACCTCCTCGACCGGGCGCACCGTGGCCGACAGGCCGATCCGCTGTGCCGGCCGGTCCAGCAGCGCGTCGAGGCGCTCCAGACTGAGGGCCAGGTGGGCGCCGCGCTTGGTGCCGGCCACCGCGTGCACCTCGTCGACGATCACCGTGCCGACTCCGCGCAGCGCCTCGCGGGCCGCGCTGGTCAGCATGAGGAACAGCGACTCCGGCGTGGTGATCAGGATGTCGGGCGGACGGNTCCCGAAGCCGCGCCGCTGGGCGGCCGGGGTGTCGCCCGAACGAACCCCCACGGTGATGTCGGGCTGGGGCAGGCCGAGGCGCTGCGCGGCACCCCGGATCCCCGCCAGCGGGGCGCGCAGGTTGCGTTCCACATCGATGCCGAGCGCCTTGAGCGGGCTGATGTAGAGCACCCGGCACCGGCGCGTCGGCTCTGGCGGCGGCTGCGACCGGGCCAGCGTGTCCAGGGACCACAGGAACGCGGCGAGGGTCTTTCCGGAGCCCGTGGGGGCGACGACCAGCGCGTTGCCGCCCCCACGGATCGCCTCCCACNCACCGTGCTGGGCGGGCGTCGGGGCGGCGAAGGCCGCGCCGAACCAGCTCCGCGTCGGCGCGGAGAACGGCGCGAGCGGATCCGGCTGATCGGTGGGGCTGCGACTGGGCACGTCGTCCAGTCTGCGACGCGGCACCGACAGATTCCGGCGGCCGCGGTCCGTCGGGCTCGGGAGTCCGGCTGTGGGCCGCCCGGTTGCGCCGGGTGCGTTCGGGTCCGGCGGCGCCCGCCGAGAGGGGGACCGATCGCCGCGGCGGCGGTTGACCCGACCCTTTCCGGCCGGTGCACACTGGTGAGGTGAGNCTGACCGAGTTCTGGGCGAAGATGGACATACGGTTCGGTTCGGCCTACGCGGAGTCGTTTGCCCGCGATCATGTGCTCGCGGGGCTCGGCGGCGCGACGGTGGAGGCGGCCCTGGCCCGCGGTGACGACGCCAAGACCGTGTGGCGGGCCGTGTGCGACGAGTTCGACGTGCCCGCCCGGGAGCGCTGAGCGCGCCGATCGGCGTGTCGCCGAGNCGTCGAACGCCTGTTCGGCTAGAGTTATCCCCATGNGGGCACTTATCCACAGATCACCCCCGGCCCTCGAAACTGTCGGACCCACGGCCTAACGTCACCTCCGTGGCCAAGAATCGACGACCTCAGCATGGAGTAACCCCAATGGCGGCAGGACTCGACCGTGACAAGGCGCTGGACAATGCCCTGGCGCAGATCGACAAGGCGTTCGGCAAGGGATCGGTCATGCGATTGGGGGACGACACCCGGCCGCCGATCCAGGCCATCCCCACGGGCTCGATCGCGCTGGATGTCGCGCTCGGTATCGGTGGCCTTCCGAAGGGCCGCGTCATCGAGATCTACGGCCCGGAGTCGTCCGGGAAGACGACCGTCGCCCTGCACGCCGTGGCGAACGCGCAGGCGGCCGGCGGCATCGCGGCGTTCATCGACGCCGAGCACGCCCTCGACCCGGAGTACGCCGGGAAGCTCGGGGTCNATATCGACAACCTGCTGGTCTCCCAGCCGGACACCGGTGAGCAGGCGCTTGAGATCGCGGACATGCTGGTGCGGTCCGGTGCGCTGGACATCATCGTCATCGACTCGGTGGCGGNGCTGGTCCCGCGGGCCGAGATCGAGGGTGAGATGGGCGACAGCNACGTCGGCCTCCAGGCCCGGCTGATGTCGCAGGCCCTGCGCAAGATGACGGCCGCGCTGGCGAACTCCGGCACGACCGCGATTTTCATCAACCAGCTCCGCGAGAAGATCGGCGTCATGTTCGGTTCGCCGGAGACCACGACCGGTGGAAAGGCGCTGAAATTCTACGCGTCGGTGCGCCTCGACGTCCGCCGTATCGAGACGCTCAAGGACGGCACGGAGGCCGTGGGTAACCGCACGCGAGTCAAGGTGGTGAAGAACAAGGTCGCCCCGCCGTTCCGGACCGCCGAATTCGACATCGTCTACGGCGGTGGTATCAGTCGCGAGGGNTCCCTCATCGACATGGGCGTCGAACACGGCATCATCCGCAAGTCCGGTGCCTGGTACACCTACGACGGCGACCAGCTCGGCCAGGGCAAGGAGAACGCCCGGTCGTTCCTGCGGGACAATCCCGACCTGGCCAACGAGATCGAGAAGAAGATCAAGGAAAAGCTCGGCATCCTGCCCAGCGTCGAATCCGACGCGGTGGCACCGGTCCCCATCGACCTCTGACCGATGGTGGGAGCCGGTCGGCGCGACGCCGGCCGCCGTCCGGCCGCCGGCACCGACGCCGCAGGCGATCCCGGTGCCGGTCGGCCGGCCGATCCGGTCGTCGTCGCGCGGGAGATCTGCCTGCGCCAGCTGGCGGCGCGGGCGCGTAGCAGGGCCGAACTGGCCGCGACCCTGCGCCGTCGAGGCGTGACCGACGACGTCGCCGCGACGGTGCTCGACCGACTGACCGCAGTCGGGCTCGTCGACGACAAGGCCTTCGCCGCCGCCTTCGTGTCCTCGGCGCGTACCCACCGCGGGCTGGGTCGGCAGGCACTCGCCGCGGAGCTGCGTCGGCGGGGAGTCCAGCCGGACGTGGTCGAGGGGGCCACGTCCGCTCTCGCCGCGCAGGACGAGGAGGACGCGGCCCGGGATCTGGTCCGGCGCCGGTTGCGATCGATGGACCGGCTGCCCGAGCAGGCGCGGACGCGACGGCTGCTGGCCATGCTCATGCGGCGGGGCTATCCGGCCGAGCTCGCGATCCGGGTCGTGCAGGAGCTGGTCGGCGCCGGTACCGAAGAGGAGGAGCCGCCGACGTGGGACGACGGCGACCTCGGCCCCTCCGCCTGAGCTCTAGCGGGAATTCCGCCTGTTGTCAATGTGACGAATTTCTTGACCGGAGAATGTGACCCGTCTTATTCTCCCAGAAAGGTGACAGGATCCTCCGCGGGGACGCGGTGACGATAGCTCGTTCAACTTCACAAGGAGGCAGCCGCCGCGAGCGGGTNTCCGAGTCGCCATGNCGGGATGGGCCATCTCTGTTGATGGTCTGCTCCAGCTTGCCGCCATGGGCTTCTTATCGTAATGNTGGAGTCCGCGCTGCCCCTCCACGGCTGATCGCGCCGGGTCGTGGGTCCTTCGCCGCTCCGATCCAGCCCGCCTGGGCGGGTCCGACGATAGCGGAGGGAGCAGCGGTGGACGGCGTTCTCGTCATCCTCTTGTCGCTCGTTCTCCTCGTGCTCGTCGCNCTTATCCTCGCCGTGGCGTGGCTGGCGCGCACGGCGCGGGGGGACCGGCATTACGGCGCCGCGACACGCGCAACCCGGAGCTCCTCGGGTATGGCGGCCTCCGTCGACGCGCTTGCGCTCGACGACGACGACGGACCCGCGGTGCGGGTACTGCCCCCCGTCCGGCCCGCGGCCGAAGGCGAACGGCCGGCGGGTGACGCTCCCGGTGCGGCCTACGGCGAGTCAGCGGCCGCACCGGACGCCGGCCTCGGCTCCCCGGCCCCTCGGGCGCCCCACCACGATGCGGCCGCCGCGCCGGAGCCCGGGGCGGCGATCGGTGGTGCACCCACGCCGGCCGCCGGATCACCCGCCGACGCGTCGGATACGGGCCGGATCGCCGAGACGGTCGACACGGGGACGGTCCTCGCCGTGGCGGCCGTCGCCGACACGCCTAGCCGGGTTGCCGCGACGGAGGACACATCGCTCGAAGCGCCATTGCGGGAGTCGGCGTTGCGGGAGTCGGCGCCGGGGGAGTCGGCGTCNGTGCGACGGGCGGCCGAGCGCGAGGCGGCGCAGATCGTCGCTCGGGCGGAACGTGAGGCCGCGGAGCGACTCGCCCGGGTTGAGCGGGAGGCCGCGGAGATCCGCCGACGCGGCGAGGACGAGGTCGCCTCGCTGCGTAACCAGGCTCGTGCCGAGGCTGCGGCCGACGCCTCCCGCGCGGAGGCCGCGGTACGCGACGCGGCCCGCGTCGAGCTGGAGGCCGCCCGGGCCGAGATCGCCACGGCCCGGACCTCCTTCGAGGAGGAGCTGCGGGTCCGGCGGGCCGAACTGCGCGGCCGGGAGGAGGCACTTGCGGCCCGGGAACAGCGAGTCGAAGAGCGCACCGCCGGTCTGGACGAGCACGCCAGCCGGCTCGCCGGGCGTGAGCAGGACCTGCTCGACCGGGAGGACGAGCTGGCCCACAGGACGGCGGAGGCGGCCGACGACGAGGCCGCCCGGCAGGCGGCGCTGGAGCGCATCGCCGAGCTCACCGCGGTCCAGGCCCGGGCCGAGCTCGTCTCGACCATCGAGCACGAGGCCCGCCGCGAGGCTGCCCTGCTGGTCCGTGAGATCGAGGCGCGGGCCGAGGAGGAGGGCGAGGAACGCGCCCGCCGAATCGTGACCACGGCCATCCAGCGGGTCGCCTCCGACCAGACCACCGAGTCCGTCGTCACCGTGCTGCACCTGCCGGGCGACGAGATGAAGGGCCGGATCATCGGCCGCGAGGGGCGCAACATCCGGACCTTCGAGTCCGTCACCGGGGTGAACGTGCTGATCGACGACACCCCGGAGGCGGTCCTGCTGAGCTGCTTCGACCCGGTGCGCCGGGAGATCGGCCGGATCACGCTCGCGGCGCTGGTGTCCGACGGGCNCATCCACCCGCATCGCATCGAGGAGGAGTACGCGCGCGCTCAGGTGGAGGTCGAGGAGCGCTGCGTGCGCGCCGGCGAGGACGCGCTGCTCGAGACCGGGATCTCCGAGATNCACCCCGAGCTGGTCACCCTGCTCGGGCGGCTGCGTTACCGCACCAGCTACGGCCAGAACGTGCTCGCGCACCTCATCGAGAGCGCTCACCTCGCCGGGATCATGGCCGCGGAGCTGCGGATGGCNCTGCCCCTGGCGAAGCGCGCGGCGCTGCTGCACGACCTCGGCAAGGCGCTGACGCACGAGGTCGAGGGGTCCCATGCCCTCATCGGCGCGGACGTGGCCCGCCGCTACGGGGAGTCCGAGGAGGTCGTGCACGCGATCGAGGCGCACCACAACGAGGTCGCGCCCCGCTCGCTGTGCGCCGTGCTGACCCAGGCGGCCGACCAGATCTCCGGCGGCCGGCCGGGGGCGCGCCGCGACAGCCTGGAGTCGTACGTGAAGCGGCTCGAACGGATCGAGCAGATCGCCGGTGATCGCCCGGGGGTCGACCGGGTGTTCGCGATGCAGGCGGGCCGGGAGGTGCGGGTCATGGTCGTCCCCGAGGAGGTTGACGACGTCGCCGCCCACCTGCTCGCCCGCGACGTCGCCCGGCAGATCGAGGACGAGCTCACCTACCCGGGTCAGATCCGGGTGACCGTGGTCCGGGAGACCCGGGCGGTGGGCACGGCTCGCTGACCGGGCGTCCCGTCGGCCCGCTGACCGCGCGTCCTGTCGGATCGCTGGACCGGGCGCCCGGTCGGGACGGCTCAGGTCAGGGTGCCACCCGAGCCGCCCTGCTCGGGCACCGCTGCCGCCGGCGGGGCGCCGGCGGCCGTCGCGGCGTCCAGGGGCAGCTGCGCGTGCCCGCCGCCGAGCCGGCGGTTCTGCCGCCGGTCGAGCCACCGGGCCAGTGCCGACAGCAGGCTGTTGGTCACGATGTAGATGACCGCGATCGCCGTGTAGATCGNCAGGGCGTACCGNCTGCCGAGGAACTCCACGGCGCCGCGCCCGGAGCGCAGCAGCTCGCTGTAGGCGATGACGAAACCGAGGGAGGTGTCCTTGAGCAGGGTCACCAGCTGACTGATCAGGGTCGGGCTCATCCGCCGGACCGCCTGCGGGAACTGGATGAGCCGGAAGACCTGCACCGGCCGCAGCCCGAGCGCCGCGGCGGCCTCGGTCTGCCCCCGGTCGATCGAGGCGATCCCCGCCCGGAAGATCTCGCTGATCACCGCCCCGTTGTAGGCGGTCAGGCCGAGCACCAGGGCCCAGAAAGCCGACAGCTTCCAGCCGAGCGCCGGCAGCCCCAGGTAGGCGAACAGGATCAGCATGAGCACCGGCAGGCTGCGGAACAGCTCGACCACGGCGGTGGCGGGGATGCGCACGGCGCGGTGCCGCGACATCCGCGCCATCGCCAGCGCGACGCCGAGGACCACGGCGAAGACCATCGCCGTCAGCGCCGCACGCAGCGTGTCGAGCAGGCCGTTCCACAGCAGGGTCCGCAGGTCTGGCTGGTCGACGAACACGCTCCACAGCTCGCCGTCGAGCTGCCCGTGGTCCGCCAGCCGCAGCAGGGCCAACGTGATCAGCCCGGCGATGACGGCGAGCGCGACGATGCTGGAGATCAGGATGCGCCGCCGGCCCCGGGGGCCGGGCGGATCCGCCAGGACGATCGGCGTGCCGCTCATCGTGCCCTCGCCACCCGTCGTTCGGTCAGGGCCAGTGCGCCCGCCAGTGCCAGGGTGAGGATCAGGTAGGCGACCACGCCGCCGAGCAGAACGGCGATGACCGAGTCCGGGTTCNCCGTCGTCAGCCGTTGCACGACCCCGGTCAGCTCCTGGACGCCGAACGCCGCGGCGATCGAGGTGTTGCGGATCAGGGCGCTGATCACGCTGCCGAGGGGCTGGAGCACGTTGCGGAACGCCTGCGGCAGCACGATCATCCGCAGTGACTGGGTGAAGGTCAGGCCGAGCGCGCGGGCGGCCTCCGCCTGACCGAGGTCGACCCCGTTGATGCCCGAGCGGACCGCCTCGCAGACCAGCGCTCCGTGATAGATCGACAGGGCGACCACCGCGAAGGTGAAGTAGGAGAACACGATGTCGACCTGCGGCAGGACGANCACGACGAAGAAGAACACCACTGTCAGCGGGGTGTTGCGGACGATCTCCACGTAGGCGGTGCCGANCCAGCGCAGGGGAGGCACCGGCGAGACCCGCATCGCCGCGAGCGCGGTGCCGAGGATCAGCGCCGCGATCGCCGCGAACAGGCTCAGGCCCACCGTGCGGCGGAATCCCTCGGCGAAGATGTCGAGGTTGTCGAAGACGGCGTCGATCGCGAAGCTCCCTCGTGCGGTGGAACGCCTGGTCGCGGTGACCGGCGGAACCAGCCGATCACCGCGACCGGTGGGTCAGGAGGTGTAGCGGTCGACGGGCGGCGGGGTCGGGGTGTTGGGCTCGACCTTCCCGACGGTCGAGCTGAACGCCTTCGCCCAGCGGCCGTCGGAGTACGAGGCCTCCAGCGTGTCGTTGATGAACGTCCGGAAGGCCGTGTCGCCCTTCTTGATCCCGATGCCGTACGGCTCCTTCGTGAAGGTGCCGCCGACGAGCTTGAAGGCGTCCGGATCCTTGTCGATCAGGCCGAGCAGGATCACGTTGTCGGTCGTGACCGNGTCCACCTGCCCGTTCTTCAGCGCGTCCGCGCACTTGCTGTACACGTCGAACAGCACCAGCTGGGCGGCCNGTGCCACCTTGCGGATGTTCTCCGCCGGGGTGGACCCGCTGACCGAGCACACCTTCTTGNCGGCGAGGGAGTCCTTGCCGGTGATGTCGGTGTTCTTCTTCGCCACCATGATCGACTGTCCGGCGACGTAGTACGGCCCGGCGAAGTCGACGACCTTCTTGCGCTTGTCGTTGATCGTGTACGTGGCGACGACCATGTCGACCCGGCCCTGCTGGATGAACGGCTCACGGTTGGCCGACACCGTCTCCACGAAGTTCACCTTGTCCCGGGGGATCCCGAGGGCATCCGTGATGATCTCCGCGATCTCGACGTCGAAGCCCTCGGGCTTGCCGCTGAGGTTCTTCAGGCCGAACAGGTTCTGGTCGAACTTCGTCCCGACGGTGATCTTCCCGGCGTCGTGGAGGCGGGCCATCGTGGTGCCCGGGGCGAAGCTGGCCGCGGCGCCCGTGGGCGCCGCGTCCTTGGTGTCGTCGTCGCTGCTGCCACAGGCGGTCAGGCCGAGGGTGGCGACCATCGCGGCGCCGAGCAGCAGCGCGCCGCCGCGCCGCCGGGCGCGGCCGGACCCGGCGGAACGTCGGGGTGAGTTCCCGCCGGGTTGCCCGGGGTCACCGGTAGGACGCCCGGCGGATGGCCGCCGGCCCCGACTGAACGGTGTACGCATGACCGATCCTCTCGCGGTGCCCCGGACCGCCGGGTCCGGAACGGGGTCTGGTGTCGAAGGAGGTGTCCCGGTGTGCCGCCCGGGGCGCGGCTCCCGCCCGGCGCGCGGCGGGCCATGGGGGTGGCCCGGCGCCGGGGCCGGCCCCGGTCAGTGCTTGTGGCAGTGCTTGCGTCGGTGCTTGCGACCAGCCCTTGCGTTGCGACCAGCTCTTGCGTTCAGTGCTTGCGCATCAGTGCTGCAGGATCCTGGCCAGGAAGTCCCTGGCCCGGTCCGACTTTGGCGCGCCGAAGAAGTCGTCGGGCGGCGCGATCTCCAGAATGCGACCGTCGGCCATGAAGGCCACGCGGTCGGCGGCGGAGCGGGCGAAGCCCATCTCGTGGGTAACCACGATCATGGTCATTCCCGTCGCGGCCAGGGACCGCATGACGTCGAGCACCTCGGAGATCATCTCGGGATCCAGGGCCGAGGTCGGCTCGTCGAACAGCATGAGAACCGGGTCCATGGCCAGCGCCCGGGCGATGGCGGCGCGCTGCTGCTGGCCGCCGGAGAGCTGCCGGGGGAGCCGGTCGGCCTTGTCCGCGATGCCGACCCTGGTCAGCAGTTCGCGGGCGCGGGCCTCGGCCTGGCCCCGTTTCTGTCCGAGCACCTTCGTCGGCCCGAGCGTCACGTTGTCGAGAATCGTGCGGTGGGCGAACAGATTGAACGACTGGAAAACCATTCCCACCCGGGAGCGCATCCGGGCGAGTTCCCGCCCCTCCGCGGGCAGCGGGTTCCCCTCGAACAGGATACGGCCCTCGTCGATCGTCTCCAGCCGGTTGATGCAGCGGCACAGCGTCGACTTCCCGGACCCGGAGGGCCCGATGACGACAACGACCTCTCCCGCCTCGACAGAAAGATCGACGTCGCTCAGTACCCGGTTGTCGCCGAAGGACTTCCCGACTCCCTCCAGGGTCACCAGGGGCACATCGACCTCCCGACACAATGGCAGAACGGTGTGGTGGTGGACCGAGCATCCCGGCGGATCCGGGACGGACGGGCCAGGCGCGCGGATTGTCGTGGGCCGGACAGGTGGACGGCCGCTGCGCCAGCGTTTCCGGACCGTTGCGGCGACATTCGNGGATGATACGCGACGGGCCGTCGAAGACCGCGAATCTGTATATTTAACGACATGGATTCGGGGGTCCACGTCCCTCCGGGCGACGTCGCGGTGCGGTCGACCCGGCCCGGCGGTCCGGCCTGGCGGGGCGCCGGTCGCCCACCTGGCCGCGAGCGACGCGCCGTAGGCTGGTTGACGTGACGGGCCGCAGCTACGAGGTACGCACGTTCGGGTGCCAGATGAACGTTCACGACTCCGAACGGCTCTCCGGACTGCTCGAGTCCGCCGGCTACGTTCCGGCCCCCCCCGGCAGTGAGGCCGACGTCGTCGTGTTCAACACCTGTGCGGTGCGGGAGAACGCCGACAACCGGCTGTACGGCAACCTCGGCCAGCTCGTCCCGGTGAAGAAGGGCCACCCGGGGATGCAGATCGCCGTCGGGGGCTGCCTGGCGCAGAAGGACCGCTCGACGATCCTCGACCGGGCGCCCTGGGTCGACGTCGTCTTCGGCACCCACAACCTGCATCGCCTGCCGGTGCTGCTGGAACGGGCCCGGCACAACGCCGCCGCCGAGCTGGAGATCGCCGAGGCGCTGGAGGTGTTTCCCAGCTCGCTGCCGACGCGGCGGGCCAGCCACCACTCGGCCTGGGTCAGCATCAGCGTGGGCTGCGACAACACCTGCACCTTCTGCATCGTGCCCAGCCTGCGCGGCCGCGAGCGCGACCGCCGGCCGGGCGACGTGCTGGCCGAGGTCGAGGCGCTCGTCGGCGAGGGAGCGCTGGAGATCACCCTGCTGGGGCAGAACGTGAACTCCTACGGCCGTTCGCTCGGCGACCCGGGGGCGTTCGCCAAGCTTCTCCTCGCCTGCGGCCGGGTCGACGGCCTGGAGCGGGTGCGCTTCACCTCGCCGCATCCGCGGGACTTCACCGACGACGTCATCGAGGCGATGGCCGCCACGCCCAACGTCTGCCACCAGCTGCACATGCCCCTGCAGTCCGGCTCGGACGACGTGCTGCGCCGGATGCGCCGCTCCTACCGGCGGGACCGGTTTCTCGGCATCGTCGAGCGGGTGCGGGCGGCGATGCCCGACGCGGCCATCACCACCGACATCATCGTCGGCTTCCCCGGCGAGACCGAGGCGGACTTCGCCGACACCCTTGACGTGGTGCGCCAGGCGCGCTTCGCCGGGGCCTTCACCTTCCAGTACTCCCCGCGTCCGGGAACCCCGGCGGCGACGATGGACGGCCAGATCGACCGGACCACCGTGGCCGAGCGGTACGCCCGCCTGGTCGCGCTGCAGGACGAGGTCTCCTGGGCGCAGAACCGCGAGCTGGTGGGCCGGCGGGTCGAGCTGCTCGTCGCGGAGGGCGAGGGTCGCAAGGACGACGCCACCGGCCGGTTGTCCGGCCGGGCGCGCGACGGTCGTCTCGTGCACTTCCGGGCCGGTGCGGGACTTGCGGCACGGCCCGGTGACGTCGTGGAGACCGTGGTGACACGGGCGGCGCCGCATCATCTGACGGCCGACGGTCCGCTGCTGTCCCACCGCCGCACCCGCGCGGGTGACGCCTGGGAACTCGCCCGCACCGCCCCCGTGCCCGCCGCCGGCGACGGTGCCGGCACCACGGCGGCCCGGCAGACCGTCGCCCTCGGCATGCCGTCGGTGGGCCCGGCGCCGAGTCCGGGCCGTCGGTGACCCTCGTCGCCGCGGCCGTCTGCCCGCACCCGCCGCTGCTGGTCCCCGAGGTCGGCCGCGGTGAGCAGGTCCACGCCCGCGCCGCCGCCGTGGACGCGGTGCGGCGGCTGTGCGCCGCGCGGCCGGACGGCATCGTGGTCGTCGGGGACGCACCGGCCGAGACGCGCTTCGGGTCCGAGTCGGCCGGATCGCTCGCCGGCTTCGGCGTGGACCTGCGCGTGCCGCTCGGGCCGCCCCCCGCCGGCCCGCCGTTCGCAGGGCCGCCGTTCGCAGGGCCGCCGTTCGCGGGGCCGCCGGTCCCAGGGCCGTCCGCCGCCGTGGCGCCGTCGTTGCCTCTGTCGTTGACCGTCGGCGCCTGGTTGTTGGCGAGCGCCGGCTGGTCCGGGGATCGCGCGGCGCTCGGGGTGCCGGCCGGCCATTCCCCGCGGCAGGCGGCCGACCTCGGTGAACGCCTCGTCGTGCAGGCCCGGCCCGGGCAGCGGCTCGCGCTGCTGGTCATGGGGGACGGCTCGGCGCGGCGCACCCTGAAGGCGCCTGGGGGGTTTGACGAGCGCGCCGCGGCGTTCGACGCCGCCGCGGCGGCGGCCCTGGCCGGACCCGATCCCGGTGCGCTGCTCGACCTCGATCCCGAGCTGGCGGCCGAGCTGCTGGCCGCCGGCCGGGCCTCGTGGCAGGTCCTCGCCGGTGCGCTACTCGCCGCGACTCGGGACGACACGCCAACCGAAGCCTGGTCCAGCGAGCTCACCTATGACGACGCGCCCTACGGTGTCGGCTATCTGGTTGCCGTTTGGAATCGGGGGGTCGCGCAAGGTGGTAGGGAGTCCGGCTGAGCTGCCGCCAGGTGTGTGGCGGACCGATGTCGCCGGCCTGGCCGCGCTGCGGTGCGGGTCGGTGGACGCCCCGGCGGTTCTGCTGTTGCCGGGCTACGCGGCGAGCAAGGAGGACTTTCTGCCGATCATGCCGGCGGTGGCCGCCGCGGGCTTTGCCGCGACGGCGCTCGATCAGCGGGGCCAGCACGAGTCGCCCGGCCCCGACGAGATCGCGGCCTACAGCCTGGAGGCGTTTGCCGAGGACGTGCATCGTGTGATCGGCGCGCTCGGCCTGCAGGCGGGCGCACCGGGCGGGCACGGCGTGCACCTGGTCGGGCACAGCTTCGGCGGCCTCGTCGCCCGCGCGGCGGTCATCGCCGACCCCGGCCGGATCCGCACGCTGACCCTGCTGTCCTCCGGACCGGCCGGGATCGTCGGGCGGCGTCAGGCCGCGCTGCGCACGATCCGGCTGGTCCTGGAGCGGGGCGGGCCGGCCGCGGTGTGGGCGGCGCTGCACGCCATGGAGCGGCCCCGGCCGGCGCCGACGGCCGACTTCCTGCGACGACGGTTCTTCGCCCACAACCAGACCGCCCTGATGGCGATCGCCCAGCACCTGCTCGACACCCCCGACCGGGTCACGGAGCTGGCGGCGGTCGCCCGCGGCGTGGGCCTGCCGGTGCTCGTCGCGCACGGTGAGAGCGACGACGGATGGCCGGCCGCCGTGCAGGCCGACATGGCCCGCCGGCTCGCGGCCCGCTACGAGGTGCTGCCGGGTGCCCGCCACGACCCGGCGGCCGACGCCCCGGACGCGCTGGTCGCCACACTGGTCGGCTTCTGGCGGTCGTCGGGCCTGCCGGCGCGGCGGCAGGCGCCCGCCGTCGCCGAGGCCAGCTCCGGAGCCGCCTGACCGGCTGGGCCGAGGGCTGCCGATCGGGCGGGCGCGCCGATGCCGCGCCGGCGCGTGGCACGATCGGGGCGATGAGCACGCGGGAGCGGTCAGGGTCGGGATCAGAGTCGGGTTCGGGACCGGGACCGGTGGTGGCGGTGGTGGGGCCGACGGCCGCGGGCAAGAGCGATCTCGGCATCGAGCTGGCGCTCGCGCTCGGCGGCGAGGTCGTCAACGCCGACTCGATGCAGCTCTACCGCGGGATGGACATCGGCACCGCCAAGGTCCCGCTGGAGCAGCGCCGCGGGGTGCCCCACCATCTGCTCGACGTCTGGGACGTGACCCGCGCCGCCGACGTCGCCAGCTTCCAGGCCGACGCCCGACGGGTGATCGACGGCCTGCTCGCGGTGGGCCGGACCCCGGTGCTGGTCGGTGGGTCGGGGCTGTACCTGCGCGCCGCCCTCGACGATCTGACCTTCCCGGGCACCGATCCGGCCGTGCGGGCGCGCTGGGAGCGGGAGCTGGCCAGCCGCGGGGCGCCGGCGCTGCACGGCGAGCTGGCGCGGCTCGCGCCGCGGGCCGCGGCGGCGATCCTGCCCACCAACGGTCGCCGCATCGTGCGCGCGCTGGAGGTCGTCGAGCTGACCGGAACCTTCGAGGCCACCCTGCCCGAGCATCGCTCCGTCTACGACGTCGTCCAGATCGGGATCGACCGGACCGATCTCGACGAACGGATCGTCGAACGGGTGGAGAGAATGTGGGGCGCGGGTTTTCCCGACGAAGTGCGAAGGTTGGCGGAAATGGGCCTCCGGGAAGGTCGTACGGNGTCCCGTGNGCTGGGATACGCTCAGCTGCTCGCCTGGTTCGACGGAGCAATGGACTCCGCCGAGGAGGCCAAGCAGGCCACAATTACCGCGACGCGACGCTTTGCCCGACGGCAAAGGTCCTGGTTTCGTCGGGACGAGCGGATAGTCTGGCTGGACCAACCGGATGTCACCCAGGTGCTACGGCTGGTGGGTTCGCTCTGACGGGTGATCGGTCAAACGGCTCCGGGGCGACGGGTCGGCGCCGAACCACGGCGTCACCGACGCGCGGCGTGCGGCGGCCGGTCCCGCTCGGCGTCTGGAGAGATCGATGTGACCGCGCCCTCCGCTGCTGCCGGTTCCCCACCCGACCTGACTCTCGTTCCCGCCCTCTACGCCGCTTTCGACGACGGCTCGTTGCGATTGCATTTCCAACCCGAGGTGGACCTGCGTAACGGCTCGGTTCCGGGAATGGAAGCCCACCCGCGCTGGCAGCATCCTGAGCGCGGCGTGCTCGGCCCGGCGGAGTTCATGCCGATCGCCGCCGCCGCCGGCCTCGTCCACCAGGTCGACCAGTGGGTCCTGCGGATGGCGGTGACGGAGGCGCGCACCTGGCACCGGATGGCCGTGGGCACGCCGATCCGCCCGCCCCGGCTGTGGGTCAACGTCGACGGCCGCCAGCTCGCCAGCCCCGCCTTCGTCGCCGAGGTCGACCGGCTGCTCTCCGGCCGGCTGCTGCCGGCGGGGGCGATCGGCCTGGAGTTCAGCGAGCGCGACCTCGGGCTCGCCGCGCCGGTGGTGCCCCGCCTGCTGGAGCGGCTGCGCGGCCTCGGCGTCGCGATCGCCGTCGAGTCGTTCGGCACCTGGTTCGGGTCGCTGGCGATGTTCGACCTGCTGCCGCTGGACCTCGTCAAGCTCGACGGCGTCTTCCTGCGGGCGACCATGCGCGACCTGGAGGGGGAGGCCGTCGTCGCGGCGATCGCCCGGCTGGCTCACCAGCGGAGGCTCACCGTGGTCGCCGACGGCGTGGACACCGCCCGGCTGGCCGCCCGGGTGGTCGAGCTCGGCTGCGACCGGGCGATCGGGCCGGTGTTCTGCCCGCCGGTCCCGGTGGAGGACGCCCGGATGATCGCGCTGGGGCGGGGCCGCCCGGACCGCTGGTACAGGCCGCCGGCGCGGACCGACGACCGGATGGGGGAGTGGGTGCGCGCCGCCGGGGGATGAGTCGCGGCGTCGGTGTGATCGACCTGAACGGTTGATCCGCTGATCGTCCCCATCGTCCCCATCGGCCCGGGCGGCCCCATCGGCCCGGGCGGCTCGGCGGCCTGGGTTGTCGCGCCGTACGATCGCCTCGTGCGGGACGACCGGGAGCTGCGCTTCGTCAAGGGCCATGGCACGGGCAACGACTTCGTCGTGCTGCCCGACCCGGACGGCGACCTCGAGCTCACCGCGGACCTGGTCCGTGCGTTGTGCGACCGGCGCACCGGCGTCGGCGCGGACGGCGTGCTGCGGGTCGTGCTGTCCGCCGCCGTCCCCGAGGTCGCCCCCCTCGCCGGGGCCGCCCGCTGGTTCATGGACTACCGCAACGCCGACGGGTCCGTCGCCGAGATGTGCGGCAACGGCGCCCGCGTGTTCGCCCGCTACCTGGTCGCCGCCGGCTACGCCCAGCCCGGCCGCTTCACCATCGCGACCCGCGCCGGCCTGCGCCTCGTGGAGGTGCCGGCCGCGGGGGACGTCACGGTCGACATGGGGCCGCCGAGGCTGTCTGCCGGGGCCGGGTCGGCGGTGACCGTCGCCGAGCGCGACTTCACGGCGGTCGGGGTGTCGATGGGCAACCCGCACGCGGTCTGCTTCGCCGACGATCTCGACGTGCCCGCGCTGCGCGATCTCGACCTGACCCGCCCCCCCGCGTTCTCCCCGGTGGACTTCCCGGACGGGGTGAACGTCGAGATCGTCGTCGAGCGGCCGGGTGGGGTCGCCATGCGGGTCTACGAACGCGGGGTCGGGGAGACGGCCTCCTGCGGCACCGGTGCCTGCGCGGTCGCGGTGGCCTGGGCCGCCCGCCAGGGTCTGCGTCCCACCCCCGGATCTGCCCTCGCCTCCGAGCCCGCGCCTGACGCCGAGCCGGGGCAAAGCGCGGCGGCGGGCGTCCGCCCGTCGGCTGTGTCGGGGGTGCGCCACGGCGCCGGCGCGGCGCCGTCGGCGGTCGAGGTCGAGGTCGAGGTNGACGTCCCGGGCGGCGGCCTGGTGGTCGTCTGGCGTCCCGGCACCGTGCTGCTGCGGGGACCGGCCGAGCTGGTCTACGACGGTGTGCTGCGCCCGGCCAGCCTGGGCCCGGCCACCCTGGGCCCGGCGGACCCGGGCGGGCAGGGCGCGGCCGCGAGCGCGGACGTGGCCGGGGTCGCCGACGCCACCGAGATCCTGGCGGCCGCCGGACTGCCCGGCTCCTCCGGCCGCTGATCCGCTCCGGCGGACCTCGGGCGTGTCCGCCGACGGCGACGTCCGTTTTCGACAAGACCGCCTGGCCTGCGACGTCCTACGGTGCGGTCATGCCATCCACGTTCAGTCTCATCGGCCTGATCGTCGCCGACATGGGCCGCAGCCTGGCCTTCTACCGCCTGCTCGGGCTCGACCCGCCGGCCGGCGCCGACGCCGAACCGCACGTCGAGGTGTCCCTGCCCGGCGGGCTGCGCCTGGCCTTCGACACCGAGGAGACGATCCGTTCCTTCGACCCGGACTGGTCGCCGGCCACCGGCGGCGCCGGGCGGGTGACCCTGGCCTTCGCCTGTGACAGTCCCGCCGAGGTGGACGCGCTCCACGCCGACCTGCTCGCCGCCGGCCACCCCGGCCACCTGCCGCCCTGGGACGCCTTCTGGGGCCAGCGCTACGCGACCGTCCTCGATCCGGACGNCAACCACGTCGACCTGTTCGCCCCGCTACCCGCCGTCGCGACTGCCTGACCGCAAGAACCGGCAGGCTTGTCCCCCGCCGTCCTCCGGGGCCTCGGCGGGGGGTCCAGCAGGCTGGTCAGCGTGACGCCGGCCAGGGCACGCACCTCCCGGGCCAGATGGGCCTGATCGGCGTAGCCGGCGTCGGCGGCCACCACCGCCAGGCGCCGGCCGGCCCGCGCCGAGCGCAGCGCGTCCTGCAGCCGCAGGATGCGGGCGAGTGTCTTCGGGCCATACCCGAACATCTGCCGGCAGCGGCGCAGGAGCTGACGTTCGCTGAGCGCGGCTGCCCGCGCCACCTCGGCCACCGGCAATCCGGCCCGGATGCCGGCGACGATCGTCGGCATGAGCGGATCGCCCAGTGCCGGGTGGCGGGGACGGGCGGCAACGCACGTCTCGAGCACCCACGCCGGGTCGCCCGCGTCGGCGAGCCGCTCGGCGAGTCGCCGAGCCGGCCCCGCGCCCCACAGGTCGGCAAGCTCCGAGCGGCGGTCGCGCAGCTCCGCGGCGGGCACCCCGAGCCGGGCCGGACCGCACCCGGGATCGAAGCGCAGGCCGAGGTGGCGCACCCCCGGCGCCCAGCTCGCGAGCGTGGCGACCGTGTCCGGGCCGGCGACGATCAGTCGGCCGTCGGAGCTCCAGATGATGTCGATGCAGCCGTCGGGCAGGATCCGGTGGACCTGCGCCACCCGCCCGTCGGGGGCCGGGCCACCCGCTGGCAGGCGTCGCCGCAGCGGGTCGGCCCCCGCCTGATCGAGGCCGCCGGCAGGCCCGGACGGGCCGTGCGCGGACCAGATCGTGGCCGGCAGCCGGGTCGCCGGTCGTTCCCGGTACACGGCGTCGACGGTACGCGNCCGACGTCCCGTTCGGGGCGCCCCGAACGGGGCGTCTACCTCGTGCCGGGGGCTTGTCGACCCGCGGTCACGACAGTGGTGCACGGGAGCGCTTTGCGTCAGGTCGGCGAGGCCAGGGCGCCCGCAGCGCGGTGAGGTGGCCGCCGAGGGTCCGTTGCGCTGTCTGGGCGCCCATGCCCCGTTCCGGGTGCCTGTGCCGGCCGATGTGAAGGCCACGGCATGCCAACCCGGAAACCGTTCGCGATCGTCATGGCGGCGTGGGACCCTGGTCGGAGACGGGATGAATCCGCAAGGCAGCGACCGACGCCCGCGCCGGCCCCTGTCGCGGACCTCATCAGGTCGCCGGAACCNGCGCGTGACCTGGCCGGACGAAGCGGCGCGGAATCTCGCGGCAGNGAGCCGCGTTGAGAACGGATGGTATGACTCTTCCTGCCGACGCCCTGACGGCGTCCACTTTCGACAGATCCCTCATCGACCTCGCCGATGCGGATTCGGCGTACCTCTCGGGTTTCTATGACGATTCGGGAGACGGCTTCGACCTGGAGGAGCGCGCGGCACTGCGCCGTGTGCCCGGGCTGGCCACCGAGCTCGACGACGTCACCGAGGNCGAGTACCGCCAGCTTCGGCTGGAGCAGGTCGTCCTCATCGGAGTGTGGACGTCGGGTTCGCTGCGGTCGGCCGAGGCCTCCATGGCGGAGCTCGCCGCCCTCGCGACCACGGCGGGTTCGGTCGTGCTCGACGCGCTCGTGCAGCGTCGCGACCGGCCGGACGCGTCGACCTATGTCGGGTCCGGCAAGGCCCGCGAACTCGCCGAGGTCGTCGCCGCGACCGGCGCGGACACGGTGATCTGCGACGGCGAGCTCACCCCGGGCCAGCTGCGCCAGCTCGAGGAGGTCGTCAAGGTCAAGGTCATCGACCGGACGGCGCTCATCCTCGACATCTTCGCCCAGCACGCGACGTCCCGGGAGGGCAAGGCTCAGGTCGAGCTCGCCCAGCTCCAGTACATGCTGCCCCGCCTGCGTGGCTGGGGTGAGTCGATGTCCCGCGCTGCGGCCAGCGGCGGCGGACGTGCCCCCATCGGGACCCGTGGACCCGGCGAGACGAAGATCGAGACGGACCGCCGGCGACTGCGCGCCCGGATGGCACGCCTGCGCCGGGAGCTCGCCGGGATGGCGACCGTGCGGGAGACGAAGCGGTCGGCTCGCCGGCGCGGCGAGGTGCCCGCGGTGGCGATCGCCGGCTACACCAACGCCGGCAAGTCATCGCTGCTCAACCGTCTCACCGGCGCCGGCGTCCTCGTCGAGGACGCGCTGTTCGCCACGCTGGACCCGACCGTGCGGCGCGCGACCCTGCCGGACGGCCGGGCGTTCACCCTCACCGACACGGTCGGCTTCGTCCGGCACCTGCCGCACCAGATCGTCGAGGCGTTCCGCTCGACCCTGGAGGAGGTCGCCGACGCGGACCTCATCCTGCACGTCGTCGACGGCTCCGCTCCCGACCCGGCCGCCCAGATCTCCGCGGTGCGCGAGGTGCTCAACGACATCGACGCGGGCAACGTTGCCGAGTTGATTGTCGTGAACAAGGTTGACGCCACCGAGCCGACCGTCCTCGCCGGCCTGCGCCAGCTCGCGCCCGACGCTGTCTTCGTCTCGGCGCGCACGGGGGAGGGGTTGACCGCGCTCGTCGACGCCCTGTGCGCCCGGGTTCCCCACCCCGACGTGGAGATGAAGGTCCTCGTCCCCTACACGCGGGGCGATCTCGTCTCACGGGTGCACGCCCACGGCGAGGTGCTCGAGTTGGAGCACACCGCGGACGGCACCCGCCTGCTCGCGAGGGTGTCCCCGTCGCTCGCCGCGGAACTGCACGCCTTCCAGCCCTGATCCCAGCCCTGACCTGCCCTCAGCCCTGACCCATTCCCCCAGCCCTGGCCCGTCAGCCCTGTTCCCTCGGGACCGAGGCTGTCGGGACCGGGGCTGTCGGGACCGGGGCTGTCGGGACCGGCATTGACCCGCCGCCGACGGGCACGGCACGGCCGGTGGCACCTGTCCCGCGGTTCGTGGCAGCCGAACCGGCCGGCCGCCTCGCGCGGCCGGCCGTCCACGGTCAGATCCGGCGCAGCACGGCGACGATCCGCCCGAGGATCGTCGCCTCCTCGCCGGGGATGTCGCTGAACGTCGGATTCTCCGGGTGCAGCCAGATCTTCCCGTCGCGGACCCGTAGGCGCTTGACCGTCGCCTCGCCGTCGATCATCGCGGCGACGATCTCACCGTTGTCCGCGACCGGCTGCTGGCGCACCACCACCCAGTCGCCGTCACAGATCGCTGCATTGATCATCGACTCGCCGACGACCCGGAGCAGGAACAGAGTGCCCTCGCCGACGATCTCCTTCGGCAGGGGAAAGACGTCCTCGATCGCCTGCTCGGCCAGGATCGGCCCGCCGGCGGCGATCCGCCCGAGGACCGGCACGTAGGCCGCGGACCCCTCGCCGCCCACCCCGGCCGGCGCCGCCGCGGCGCCCGGGAACGTCGACACGACAGCCGCCGCGCCGGAATCGGCCTTGCGCCGTGGCCGGTCGGGGCTGAGCACCTCCATGGCCCGCGGACGGTTCGGGTCCCGGCGCAGGTAGCCCTTCTCCTCCAGCACCTTGAGCTGATGCGCCACGCTGCTCGTGCTGGTCAGCCCCACCGCCTCCCCGATCTCCCGCACGCTGGGCGGGTACCCGCGCCGTTCCACCTCGGCCCGGATGACCTCGAGCACCTTGCGCTGCCGGGGGGTCAGGCCGGCTGCGTCCGCGGGGTTTTCGGGAAAGGCCCGCACGTTGCCGCGGGCCCCGCCCCGGCGTGTACCCCTGCCTTGGCTGGTCATCGCCTACCGCTCTCCTCGTCGCCTACTCCGTCGCCGGTTGGTCGCCGCGCGGCCGCGCGCCGGACGTGCGCGCGGCTGACGGCCTCGCCCGGCGAGACCGGCACCCCCCACGGCACCCGGCTGTCCGCGACCGGGGGAAACCGCCCGGTGCAAACCTGATCGTCTCGACGGTAACCGCCCGGTCGCGGAATCTCAAACGTCTGTTCGAGCGTGTCCCTTTTCCTGGCGGGTCTCCGGTGCGACAATCGATCAGGGGTTCGATCGAACGGGAGTTCGTGGCGTCCGCGACCTGGTTCGGGGTGCCTGGGGAGGAAGCCGTGCACAGCGCGCACACCACGCAGGTGGTCGATCTGGCGGCTGCCCGGGAACGGGCGGCGCGCCGGGCCGGGAGATGGCCGGCGGGCGGTCCGGCGCGGGTGCGAGTGGCCCGGCCGGCCGCCGGGGTCGGTGCCGGGAGGCCGGTTCCGGGGGCGTGCCTGTCTCGTTCACCGGTTTCTCGCTCGCCGGTCTCTCGGTCGGCGGTGCGCCGTGGCGCCGGCGAGCCGCTGCCGCCGCTGCGGCTGACCCGCCGCGGCCGGGTTGTCGTGGTCGCCGTCGTCGCGCTGGCCCTCGCCGCGGTGCTGGTGGGCGTCCTGCCGCGCGCCTCGATCGCGTGGTCCGGCGAGCCGCCGCGGGGTCACCTGGTGCTCGCCGGAGAGACGCTGTGGGAGATCGCCGTTGCGCTCGACCCCGACGCCGACACCCGTGTCGTCGTGGATCGGCTGATGCGGATCAACCATCTCCCCTCGGTCGAGCTCACCCCCGGCCAGTTTCTGGTGCTGGGCTGACCCNCCGGTCGGGCGGTCCACTCCGCCACCGTCTGATCCCGGCCGGCGCTCGGCGGCTCGTCGCCGTGACGGGCCGGTCTCCGGCGGCAGCGGGCGGGTGAGGCGCCCTCGCGCAGGGTTGTCGCGCCCCCGCGGGCTGATGTCCCGGTGTGACACGCGGGGGGGCCGGTGTCCCCATCACTGGGGTTGTGCGCTAGGTTGGACACAACATCTGGTGCTTACGAGGGCGTAAGTCATCCACAGGTTGATGCACAGGCTTTCCACAGAGGTGCGGGCGGCCGTCCACAGGACGGCTTGGCCGGTGCTCGGGCGTGGGCCGGCTCCCGGCTCGTCGTCCCGCCGCGCCGGGTGGTCCGCGCCGGACCGGACGAAGGAGGCGTATCGCGTGCGATGCCCGTTCTGCCGGCATCCGGACAGCCGTGTCGTCGACAGCCGGGAGGCCGAAGAGGGCTCGGCGATTCGGCGGCGGCGATCCTGCCTGTCGTGTGGTCGCCGGTTCACCACCATGGAGGAGGCGTCGCTGCGGGTGCTCAAGCGCAGCGGCGTGGCGGAGCCCTTCAGCCNCGCCAAGGTGATCACCGGCGTGCGCAAGGCGTGCCAGGGCCGGCCGGTGCGCGACGATGATCTTGCTCTGCTGGCCCAGCGCGTGGAGGATGCCGTGCGCTCCTCGGGCTCGGCGGAGGTCCCCGCGGAGGCGATCGGCCGGGCGATCCTCGGCCCGCTCCGCGAGCTCGACGAGGTGGCCTACCTCCGTTTCGCCTCGGTGTACCTGGCCTTCGAGTCGCTCGGCGACTTCGAGAACGCGATCGCGGCGCTGCGGGCCGAGACGTCCGGTACCCGCCGCGGCGCCGAGCCGGACGACCTCGACGATCTCGACGAGCTGGGGGGCCCGGCCGGCCGCCACACCGGTGGGGCGTTCACCGACCCGGCGGACCCGATGCAGCGGGCCGGCCCCGACAGCCCCCCGTCCGGTGGCCGGCGGGTCGACTCGGACACCTCACGCCCCGGCCGCCCAGGCCGGGACATGCTCGCCGCCGTTCGCGAGCACCCGGAGACCCCGGGCCGCCGCAGCGGCGGGAACCCGTTGAACATCGTCGAGGGCGGCCTCGGCCGGGCCGAGCCGAGTACGGGGGAGTACGAGGTCGGCCGGGCGCGCGGCGCCTCGGCCACCCGCACCTGACGGGCCGCCGCCGGGCCGCGCAGGCCCCGCCCGCCCGTCCCACCAGCAGCATCGCCGCCCCGCCGGCCCGTTCCCGCGCGCACGGGACGACCTGACCCGGCCGGCGTGGGCGTCCGAACCCGTGTGACCCGATTCCGCGTTACTCGATGCCCGCGCGGCCCGGTCGCGGCGACCCGGTTTCGCGTGTCCCGGCCGTCCCCCACCTGGCCGTGTCCGTGGCCGGACGGGCGCCGGGATGGGAGTCGGGCCGCCGGGGTCGGTGTGTTCGCCATGCGTGCCGCTCCCGCCGGACCGGTTGACCCCGGGGTTCGGCTCGGCCGGCACGCCGATTCGCCCGCGGTCCGCCGTCCACGCATGCAGTGGACCGGGCCCGGGCGGGGATGCCACCACCAGTGCGCCAGCGCGCGCCGATGAGAAGACAGGACGAGGAGCGTCATGACCGAAAGTCGCGGCACGAAGGCGGGCAGGTCTGCGGCCAGGGCGAGCGGATTGAAGATCCGGCGCTCGCGCACCACCGCCGGCGTCCACCCGTACGACGAGGTCACCTGGGAGACCCGGGACGTCGTCATGACCAACTGGCGGGACGGCTCGGTCAACTTCGAACAACGTGGGGTGGAGTTCCCCGCATCCTGGTCGGTCAACGCGTCGAACATCGTGACGAGCAAGTACTTCCGCGGGGCGCTGGGCACGCCGGGCCGGGAGTCCTCCCTGCGCCAGCTCATCGACCGGGTCGTGCGCGCCTACGNCACCGCCGGCCGCGAGCACGGCTACTTCGCCACCGACGCCNACGCCGAGATCTTCGAGCACGAGCTGACCTGGATGCTGCTTCACCAGGTGTTCAGCTTCAACTCCCCGGTCTGGTTCAACGTCGGAACCCCAGCCCCCCAGCAGGTCTCCGCGTGTTTCATCCTTTCAGTTGATGACACTATGGAGTCGATTCTCAACTGGTATCGCGAGGAAGGGCTGATCTTCAAGGGCGGCTCGGGGGCCGGGCTCAACCTGTCCCGCATCCGCTCCTCGAAGGAGCTGCTGTCCTCCGGCGGCACGGCCTCCGGCCCGGTGAGCTTCATGCGCGGCGCGGACGCGTCGGNGGGCACGATCAAGTCGGGTGGGGCGACCCGGCGGGCGGCGAAGATGGTCGTGCTCGACGTCGACCACCCGGACATCGTCGAGTTCGTCGAGACGAAGGCCCGGGAGGAGGACAAGATCCGGGCACTGCGGGACGCCGGGTTCGACATGGACCTCGGCGGGCGGGACATCGCCTCCGTGCAGTACCAGAACGCCAACAACTCGGTCCGGGTCACCGACGAGTTCATGCGCGCGGTCGTCGATGGGAGCAGCTTCGACCTGCGGGCNCGCCTCGACGGTCGGACCATCGAGACGATCGACGCCAAGGGGCTGTTCCGCACCATCGCCGAGGCGGCGTGGGCCTGCGCGGATCCCGGCATCCAGTACGACGGCACGATCAACGACTGGCACACCTGCCCCGAGAGCGGCCGGATCAGCGCCTCCAACCCCTGCAGCGAGTACGTGCACCTGGACAACTCGAGCTGCAACNTCGCGTCGCTGAACCTGCTGACGTTCCTGCGCCCGGACCGGACCTTCGACGCCGAGGGGTTCGTCGCCGCGGTCGAGCTGATCATCACCGCGATGGACATCTCGATCTGCTTCGCGGACTTCCCGACCCCGGAGATCACCGCAGTCACCCGCGCCTACCGCCAGCTCGGCATCGGGTACGCCAACCTCGGGGCGCTGCTCATGGCCAGCGCCCGCGCCTACGACTCCGACGGCGGCCGCGCGCTCGCCGCGTCGATCACCTCGCTGATGACCGCCACCGCCTACCGGCGCTCGGCGGAGCTCGCCGGCATCGTCGGCGCCTACGACGGCTTCGCCCGCAACGCCGACGCGCACCGCCGGGTGGTGCGCAAGCACTCCGCCGCGAACGACGCCGTACGGTCCGTGCACACCGAGGACACCCGGGTCCTCGCCGTGGCGTCCAAGGAATGGGCGCGGGCGCAGACCGTCGGCGACAGGCACGGCTGGCGCAACGCCCAGGTGAGCCTGCTCGCCCCGACCGGCACGATCGGCCTGGCGATGGACTGCGACACCACCGGCATCGAACCGGACCTCGCCCTGGTGAAGATGAAGAAGCTGGTCGGCGGCGCCAGCATGCGGATCGTCAACCAGACGGTCCCGGCGGCGCTGCGCGCGCTCGGCTACCCGGAGGAGACCCTCGAGGCGATCGTCGAGTTCATCGCCGAGCACGGCCACGTCGTCGACGCCCCCGGCCTGCGTCCGGAGCACTACGACGTGTTCGACTGCGCGATCGGCGAGCGGGCCATCTCCCCGATGGGGCACGTGCGGATGATGGCCGCGGTGCAGCCGTTCCTGTCCGGCGCGATCTCCAAGACGGTGAACATGCCCTCGACCGCGACCGTCGAGGAGGTCGAGGAGATCTACCTGGAGGGCTGGCGGCTGGGCCTGAAGGCGCTGGCGATCTACCGGGACAACTGCAAGGTCGGCCAGCCGCTGTCCGACGTCCGGGGGGCGAAGCGGGACGCCGCGGCGAGCGCCGCGACCGCCGCGGCCCTGGCGGCGCCCCCGGCCGGCGCGCCCACGCCCGTCGGGACCGCGCTCGTCGGGACCGCCGCGGCCGGGGCCGCCGAGATCGAGTACCGGCCGGTGCGCCGGCGGCTGCCGAAGACCCGCCCGTCGCAGACGGTCTCGTTCGCCGTCGGCGGTGCGGAGGGGTACCTGACCGCGGGCTCCTACCCGGACGACGGCCTCGGCGAGGTCTTCATCAAGATGTCGAAGCAGGGCTCCACGCTGGCCGGCGTGATGGACGCCTTCGCGATCGCCATCTCGATCGGCCTGCAGTACGGGGTGCCGCTGGAGGCGTACGTCAGCAAGTTCATCAACATGCGCTTCGAGCCGGCCGGGATGACCGACGACCCGGACGTCCGGATCGCTCAGTCGATCATGGACTACCTGTTCCGCCGGCTGGCTCTGGACTACCTCGACGCCGACCGCCGTGCCGAGCTCGGCATCTCCACCGCGGCCGAACGGCTCCGCGAGGTCAACGGCCGGTACGGAGTGCAGGCCGACGCGGTCGTCGACCCCGTCGAGGCGCCCGCCGGGCCACTCGCGGACGCGCTGCCCGGCGCGCACGCCCCGGAGCCGGGCGCGGGTTCGGCTGTGGGTTCAGCCGCGGCGGGTTCTGCCGTGGGGGGTTCTGCCGCGGGTCCGGTCGGCGCCGGGTCGGCGCCGCCGGCCAGCCGTCCGGGGCCGGGCAGCAACGGGGTCGCTGTCGGCCACGGGCCCGCGCACGTGGCGCGCGAGCTGCGGCTGGCGACGCCCGGCGAGTCGCTGCTCGCCCAGACGGTCGTCGACGCGCCGCTGTGCTTCACCTGCGGGGTGACGATGCGCCCCGCGGGGAGCTGCTACGTCTGCGAGCAGTGCGGCTCCACCAGCGGCTGCAGCTGAGCGGTCCGGTGGGGTCCGCGGCCCGGCCGGGAGGGGTTCCGCCGGCCGGGCCGGCCAGCCGGCGATGACGGTCCGCCGCGTTGCCACCAGCGGTGGCATCGACCCAGGGCTGTCGTCTCGCAGGAGATCAGCGTTCGGCGGCGAGCAGGTCGATGAGCAGCGCGGCGGTCCAGGAGAACCGGTTGCTGCCGGCGCCCGAACCGTCGAGTGGCGAGTAGTACTCGAACATCGCCCCGGAGGAGGCGATCACGTCGACCGTGTTGCGGCGCAGGTTCTCGGCGGCGTCGAGCCGACCGTAGCGCTCCAGCCCGTCGGCGATCAGCCAGTTCATGTTGACCCAGAGGGGGCCCTGCCAGTAGCAGCGGGGCAGGACGTTCGGGTCGTCCAGAGGGACGCTCGCGACGCCGAAGCGCGACCAGTAGCGCGGCGAGGTGAGTGTCTTGACCATCTCGTCGACGCGGTCCTCGGGCACGACGCCGGCGTAGAGCGGCAGCAGGCCGGCGATCGTCTCGTGGCGTAGCAGGGTCCGGGTCCGAAAGTCGCGGCTGTAGTAGACGCCGTCGACGACGAGTTCCCCCATCGCCTCCCGGGTGCGCCGCGCCGACCGGCGCAACCTGGCAGGGATGACCTCGCCGATCTCGGCGGCGATGGTGCTCAGGTGCTCGTTGGCGCGGACCAGGATCGCGTTGAACGCCACGTCCTGCACGAGCGGCACGATGGTCCGCCGAATCTCGCGGAAGTTGTAGTGCGCCCGGCGCAGCTCGCGCACGATCCGGTACAGCGTGAACAGGTCGCCCGAGGTGAGCCGCTCGTCCGAGGGGACCTCCTTGGAATCGCGGCGCAGTGCGTCCAGGGCATCGTCGCCGTTGATGCGCCGCAGCGCCCNCACGCCCAGCGGCGCCACCGGCCTGGTGATCTCCATCCAGGTCGGGGTATTGTCCATCCCGGACTCCCAGGAGTGAACGAGTGACACCAGACCGTCGTCGTCCGGGTCGCGCTCGTCGTAGAGCCACTGGTGAAAGCGCAGCAGCCCGGGGAACAGCCGGCGGTAGAACTCCCCGCGTTCGGAGTCGGACATCAGGGCACCGACCCGGACCGCGGCCTCGGCGATCATCGGTGGTTGCGTGACGCCGGTGCTCTGCGCGCCGCCGGCGGTGGTCGTCACCCGATCGCAGCGCCAGCGCTGCGGACCCGCATGGTAGAAGTCGGTGGTCTCCGCGAAGATCACGTGCGGGATCATGCCGTTCGNCCACTGCCCGCGCAGCAGGGAGAGGATCTCGGCGGCGGCGCGCTGCGGGTCGAGATGGCGCAGCCCGATCGCGATGAAGCAGGAGTCCCACAGCCACTGGTGTGGGTACAGCGTCGGCGACGGCCNCGTGATGTCGCCGAGGTCGTTGCCGCGCAGCACGGAGACCGCGGTCTCGCGCAACTCCGCCANCTCTGCCGGGAGGCTGGGGACGGACATCGTGTGAGAGTAGCCGTCACACGCTGTGCACAAGGGGAGGGTGCCCCTGGTGTGGTCTGCCTAACGAAAACCTCGTTGGCACCCCGCGGCCGACCGGATGCGTCGGGCGACCGGCGGTCGAGGACAGGACCGCGGGCGGTCGCGGCGTCGCGGTCTCACCGGGTGTCGCGGTCTCACTGGGCGTCCCGGTCTCACCGGCATGGTGCTCTCGGGGCTGTGGTGCTCTCGGGGCTGTGGTGCCTCGGGGCTGTGGGGTTCCTGGCGCTGTGGCGGTCTCGGGGTGAGACAGGCCGGGCGCCGGGTGCCGCCCGAGTGGGTGGTACGGATATGCCGATCCGGCCGGATCCGAGTCCGGGCCACGCTGCCGAGCCGGTTCTCGAGGGGGTCTCGGGAGGCATCGGGGGGGCATCGGGGAGACGCGGCGGCACTGTCGGGATTGTCGGNTGACCGACGCCGCCCGATGGCGGTACTGGACGGAAAATGTGGTGCGGACGNCAGCCCCTCGAAAATCCTCACACCTGGTGAGTGGTCGAGTACTCAACGTTCAGGATCTGGNCTCTCGACGGGGGTCTGNCCACGCGAGAAGGTCAAGATAGTTCGCGGAACGCGCCACACCACGGGATCTGCCAGGTAGTCTTCGCGACAGCGAGTTCAGCGTCTCGAGGGCATGGGTCTACACTGCCGGTAGGCCCGGCGATCGCTGATGTCCGGGTGCGCCTGCACGGGGAATGGTTCCGCGACTTCGTTCGTTACCTCCCACGTGCACGGAAACAGACGTCCCACCCGCACCGACCATCGGATTTGCCACTGATGACGCTGCCTGCCCTGGAACTTGCCGAGCGCACCGACGAGAACCGCCCGCGTAGCCCGCGGCGCACTCGCCGGTCCGCTGCCTCTGCCCGTACCCCCAGCCGTTCGCTGGCCGCCGTTCCCGATGACGGCGACGAACTCGATGTGAGTGCCGTCGCCGAGGTCATCGCGCGCGGTCGCGAGGCCGGCGAGATCAGCCGGTCCGAGCTGCGTGACGCGCTCGAGTCCGCGGACATCGGCCTCGAGCTGCTGCCCGCGCTCATCGCCAAGCTGAGCGCCGCCGGCGTCGAACTCCTCGAAGAGGAGGAGACGACCGACGACGTCACCGCCGCCACCCGCTCCACCGCCGAGCACGCCGGCACCGCCGACCTCGTGCGCATGTACCTGCGCGAGATCGGGAAGGTGCCGCTGCTCAACGCCGCGCAGGAGGTCGAGCTCTCCAAGCGGGTCGAGGCCGGTCTCTTCGCCGAGCACAAGCTGGAGTCCGACCCCGACCTGCCCGCGGACCTCCGCCGTGACCTGGGCCTGNTGGTGAAGGACGGCCATGCCGCCAAGCAGCAGCTCGTCTCGGCGAACCTGCGCCTGGTCGTCTCCGTCGCGAAGAAGTACAGCGGCCGCGGGATGACCCTGCTGGACCTGGTCCAGGAGGGCAACCTCGGGCTCATCCGCGCGGTGGAGAAGTTCGACTACGCCAAGGGCTACAAGTTCTCGACCTACGCNACCTGGTGGATTCGCCAGGCCATCGGCCGAGCGCTGGNCGACCAGGCCCGGACCATCCGGATCCCGGTCCACGTGGTCGAGCAGATCAACAAGATCACGCGGCTGCAGCGCCAGCTCGTCTCGACGCTCGGCCGCGAGCCGACCGACGAGGAGCTCGCCCTCGAGCTGGACATGCCGATCGAGCAGGTCGTCGAGCTGCGCCGTTACGCGCAGGACACGGTGAGCCTGGAGACCTCCGTCGGCGACGACGGCGACTCCGTGCTCGGCGACTTCATCGAGGACTCGGACGCGACCTCCCCCGCCGACGCGGCCTCGTACGGCGCGATGCAGGACGAGATCGAGAACGTCCTCGGTGGCCTCAACCCGCGGGAGNGGGAGGTGATGCGGCTGCGCTTCGGCCTCGCCGACGGCAAGCAGCACACCCTCGCCGAGGTGGGTAACCGGCTCGGGCTCACCCGTGAGCGGATCCGCCAGATCGAGCGGGACACGCTGCGTGAGCTGCGCAAGCCCGCCGTCGCCGGCCGGCTGCGGGAGTTTCTCGACTGACCGCTCGCGGCCGAAGACCGCCGGCACGGCGGGCGCGCACAGGGCCACGGGTGGCAGCCCCCGCGGGGGGCACGGCACGCCGGTGACGGCGTGGCCGGGTGTTCCATGGAAGCCGGATCTTCGCTGGGACCAGCGAAGATCCGGCTTTGCTGTCGGTGGTGGCCGCGTGCCTGGTCGAGGCCTGGTCGAGGCCTAGTCGCCGGCGGCCGCTCGGGCCTGTTCGCCGGTGGCAGCTCGGGCCTGTTCGGCGGCGGCCGCGATGGCCAGCAGGGCCTGCGGGTTGGCGACCGCGTCGAGGCTCACCACGTCCGCCAGCGCCGCGCCGGTGAGCAGCCGTTTGACCGGGACTTCCAGCTTCTTGCCGGTGTGCGTCCGCGGCACCGCGGCGATCTCGAGGATCCGGTCCGGCACGTGCCGCGGGCTGAGCTCGGTGCGCAGCGTCTGCCGGATCCGCTGCGCGAGCTCCGCGGTGAGGCCCGGCTCGGCGAGGGCGACGAACAGCAGCAACCCGCCGCCGGGGGCGTCCGAGGTGTCCACGGCGAGGCTGTCGGTGACCTCGGCGAGCTCCTCGACGACGCTGTAGAGCTCCCCGGTGCCGATCCTGATCCCGCCGCGGTTGAGGGTGGCGTCCGACCGTCCCTCGACGACGACCGCGCCGTCGGGCGTGATCCGCACCCGATCGCCGTGCCGCCAGACCCCGGGGTAGGTCGCGTAGTAGCTGTCATGCAGCCGGCTGCCGTCCGGATCACCCCACAGGAACAGCGGCATCGAGGGCATCGGCGCGGTCACGACGAGCTCGCCGACCTCGTCGACGACCTCCTTGCCGTCGGCGTCGAAGGCCGCCACGGCGCAGCCCAACGCCCGCGAGCCGATCTCCCCGGCGCGCACCGGCATGGTCGGCAGGCCGGCCGCCAGCGCGGTGCAGACGTCGGTGCCGCCGCTGACCGACGTCAGCATCACCTGCGGGCTGACCGCCTCGTACACCCAGGCGTAGGCGGCGGCGGACAGCGGCGACCCGGTGGACCCGATGGTGCGCAACAGGGACAGATCGNCATGGTCGCGGGGCACGAGGCCCGCGTCGCGGCAGGACTGCAGGTAGGCCGCGGACGTGCCGAGGCAGGTCACCTCGAGCGCCTCGGCCAGGCCGAACAGGGTGCCGAGCGCCGGGTGGCCGGCGGCGCCGTCGTAGAGCACGACCGTCGCGCCGACCAGCAGGCCGGAGACGAGGTAGTTCCACATCATCCAGCCGGTCGTGGTGAACCAGCAGTACCGGTCGTCGGGGCCGAGGTCGAGGTGCAGCGCCAGCGCCTTGAGGTGCTCCAGCAGGATGNCGCCGTGCCCGTGCACGATCGCCTTGGGCGGTCCCGTCGTGCCGGAGGAGTAGAGGATCCACAGCGGCGCGTCGAAGGCGACCCGGGTGAACTCCAGCTCGGCGTTCTCCGCCNCCATCAGCTCGTCCCAGGTGAGCAGGCCCGGCAGCCCCGCGTCGCGGGCCCGGGCGAACGCGTCCGGCGCCAGGTAGGGCACGATGACCGTCGCGGCGAGTCCGGGCAGGTCGGCGGCGAGCGCGGCGAGTGCGGCGACGGTGTCGTGACTCTGGCCGCGGTAGGTGTAGCCGTCGACGCCGACGAGTACCTTCGGGGCGATCTGGGCGAAGCGGGCGGTGAGGGCGGTGGCGCCGAGCTCGGGCGAGCAGGACGACCACACCGCGCCGATGCTGGNGGCCGCGAGCATCGCCACCGTCGCGTAGACGGTGTTCGGCAGCACCCCGCAGACCCGGTCGCCCTCGGTGACGCCCAGGGCGCGCAGGCCGGCCGCGGCGCGGGCGACCTGGCGACGCAGCTCATCCCAGGAGACCACCGCGGTCGCGCCGTCCTCCCGCACGGCGATCACCGCCGGCGCGCCACCCCGCCGGGTGAGCGCGTTCTCGGCGTAGTTGACCCGGGCGCCGAGGAACCAGACGGCGCCCGGCATCCCGGTCCCGGTGAGGGCCGGGCCGTCGCCGCGCTCGCCCTCGACCGCGCAGAAGTCCCAGATCGACTCCCAGAAGGGGCCGAGCTCGGTGACCGACCATTCCCACAGGGCCGCCTCGTCGCCGAGGGTAATGCCGCGCTCGGCGGCGAGCCAGCCGCGGTAGTTCGTCACCGCCGCCTGCTCGACCCGCCGCGCGGAGGGTTCCCACAGCGGCGTGCCGGGACGCACCCCGGTCGAGGAGGCGGCCGCGGAGTGCTCCGCGCCCGCCGGCACCGGACGCTGCGGTGCCGTTCCGTCTGCTGCCACGGGTCCGTCTGCTGCCACGGGCACTGACCCTAGGGCATTTCGCGCGGATCTACGGCGAACCTCGATCCGCCGGTGGCCGGTCGGGACCNTCACCACCGCTACCGGCACAGGACCCGTTCGGGCTACCGTCGAGGGGTGACGGTGCCGGGCGGAACACAGCGGTCCGGCGGCACCCTGCCGTCGGCGGTCGAACCCACCATCCTGGCGTGGGATCCGGCCATGGCCGGCTACGACTTCGGGCCGCAGCATCCGCTGCACCCCGTCCGGCTGGGCCTGACGATGGACCTCGCCGAGAGTCTGGGCGTGCTCGACGCCCCGGGGCTGCGGATCNCCACCCCGACCCTGGCCCCCGACGAGCTGATCGAACTCGTCCACGATCCGCTGTACCTCAACGCGGTCCGCGCCGCGCCCGACCCCACCCGGGCCCGGATGGCGGCCCTGTTCGGCCTCGGCACCGCCGACAATCCCGTCTTCCAGCGGATGCACGAGGCCGCCGCCCTGATCACCGGCGGGACGCTCGAGGCCGCCCGGGCGGTGTGGGGAGGACCGGCGCGCCACGCCGTGTCGATCGCCGGCGGTCTGCACCACGCGATGCCGGGGATGGCCAGCGGCTTCTGCATCTACAACGATCCCGCGATCGCGATCGCCTGGCTGCTCGCCGCCGGGGTGAGCCGGATCGCCTATGTCGACGTGGACGTGCACCACGGCGACGGGGTGCAGACGGCGTTCTACGACGACCCGCGGGTGCTCACGATCTCGCTGCACCAGACCGGGCGGACGCTGTTCCCCGGCACCGGCTTCCCCGACGAGGTCGGCGCGCCCGGCGCCGCGGGCAGCGCCGTGAACGTCGCGCTGCCCGCGTTCACCGGCGACGCCGGCTGGCTGCGGGCCTTCTCCGGCGTCGTGCCGGTGCTGCTGCGGTCGTTCCGGCCGCAGGTGCTGGTGACCCAGCACGGCTGCGACACCCACACCCTCGATCCGCTGGCCGATCTGGAGCTGTCGGTCGACGGGCAGCGGGCCTCCTACGAGGCGTTGCACGCGCTGTCCCACGAGCTGTGCGACGGCCGCTGGCTGGCCTGCGGCGGCGGCGGGTACGCGCTGGACGCGGTGGTGCCGCGGGCGTGGACGCAGTTGCTGGCCGTCGCCGCCCACCACTCCCTCGAACCGGGTACCGCGCTGCCGGCGCAGTGGCGCGTCGAGGCCCCGCAGCGGGTGCGGGCCGCCACCGGCCACGACTCCGTCGGGGCCACCGCGGGGATGCCCCGGACCCTCGGCGACGGGGTGAGCGTGCGGTACCGGCCCTGGGACGCCGGCGAGGGCGACCCCGACGACCCGCTGGACCGTGCGGTCGCCGCCACCCGGCGCGAGGTGCTGCCCCTGCACGGTCTCGACCCGACCGTGGACCGGTGAGCGCCGCGCCGCTGCCCTCCCCGGCCGGGGACGGGACGCCCCTGGCGTACCCGGCGGAGTGGGAGGCCGACGTCATCCTCACCGACGGCGGCACGGCCCACATCCGGCCGATCCTGCCGACCGACGGTCCGTTGCTGCGGGCGTTCTGGACCCGGCTGTCCCCCCAGTCGATCTACTTCCGCTTCTTCACCGCCCGCCGGGCGCTGAGCGACGCCGACATCCACCGGATGACCGTGGTGGACCAGCGGCTGCGCGGCNCCATCGTCGCGATGATCGGGGACGATCTCGTCGCGGTGGCGCACTGGGAGGGGGCCGCGGCCCGGCCGACCGAGGCGGAGGTGGCCTTCCTCGTGGAGGACGCCCAGCAGGGTCGGGGTCTCGGCTCGGTGCTGCTGGAGCACCTCGCCGCCGCGGCCTGGGACCGCGGGATCCGCCGCTTCGACGCCGACGTGCTCGGCGAGAACCGCCAGATGATCCGTGTCTTCCTCGACGCCGGTTACACCGTCGCCCGGGCCTGGGACTCCGGCGCCGTCCGGCTGTCGTTCGAGATCACCCCCACCGAGAAGTCGGTGACGGTGATGCGCGCCCGCGAGCACCGCGCGGAGGCGGCCTCCATCGGCCGGCTGCTGCATCCCCGGTCGATCGCCGTCATCGGCGCCGGGCGGGCCGCGGGCTCGGTGGGCAACTCGGTGCTGCGCCACCTGCTCACCGGCGGCTTCGACGGGCCGGTCTACCCGGTGAACCCGGCCGCCGCGGCGGCCGGCACCGCGGTCGCCTCGATCCGCGCCTACAGCGGCATCGAACAGGTGCCCCGCCCGATCGACCTGGCCGTCGTGTGCGTGCCGCCGGCCGAGGTGCCCGGGGTCGTGGCCGCCTGCGGGCGGGCCGGCGTGTGGGGCCTGGTCGTGCTCACCGACCAGCGCGACGACGCCGCCGACGCCGCCCTGGCCGCCGAGGCGCGAGCCGACGGCATGCGCGTCGTGGGCCCGGCCAGCATGGGCATCCAGAACCCGGCGGGCGGCCTGAACGCGTCGATGGTGCCGAAGATGCCGCCGGCCGGGCGGGTCGGCTGCTACTCGCAGTCCGGCCCGTTCGGCGGGGCGATCCTGGCGGCGGCCGCCGCGCGGGGGGTCGGGCTGTCCGTGTTCGTCTCGGCGGGGGACCGGGCCGACGTCAGCGGCAACGACCTGCTCCAGTACTGGGAGGAGGACCCGGAGACCGACGCGGTGATCATGCACCTGGAGACGTTCGGCAACCCGCGCAAGTTCGCCCGGCTGGCGCGCCGTCTCGGCCGGCGCAAGCCGATCGTGACCGTCTACTCCGGCCGCTCCGCGCTCGACGACGCCCTGCTGCGGCAGGCCGGCGTGATCGGCGTGGACCGCATCTCGCAGGCGTTCGACGTCGCGCTGCTGCTCACCTCGCAGCCGCTGCCCGCGGGAAACCGGGTCGCGGTGATCGGTGACTCCCGGGCACTGGTCCGGCTCACCGCGCACGCCGCCGACGCCGCCGGCCTGATCGCCGAGGAGGTCCTGCTGCCCGCGGGCAGCGGTTCGGCGGCGATCACGGCCGCGCTGCTCGCCGCGGCGCACCGGGCCGACGCACTCGTCGTGACGCTGGCCCGGCTGCCGCCCTCGTCGTCGGGCCCGGTCGCCGCCGGCGCCGTCGAGGCGGCCGAGCGCATCACCGTGCCGATCCTGGCCTCCGTGCAGGGCGTCGACATGCCGAGCGAGCTCGCCGGCATCCCGGCCTACGCGTCCCCGGAGGCCGCGGTGACGGCACTGCGTCGCGTCGTCGGCTACGCGCAGTGGCGGTCCCGCCCGACCGGCACCGAGCCGGCGACGGCCGTGCGGACCGACGAGGCCCGCGCGCTCATCGCCGGCCTGACCGGTCGGCTGCCCGAGGAACGCTCCGCCGCGCTGCTGGACTGCTACGGCATCACGGTGGAGCCGGCGGAGCTCGTGACCTCGCCGCGGCGCGCCGNCGAGGCGGCGCAGCGGCTCGGGTACCCGGTGGCCGTCAAGGCCCGTTCACGCCCGTACCGGCACCGGCCGGACCTGCGCGGGCAGCGCCTCGACCTGCCCGACGCGGCGGCGGTGAGCGCGGCCTGGACGTCGCTGCGCTCCCAGCTCGGGCCGGAGGTGCCGATCGTCGTGCAGCGGATGGCGCCGGTCGGGGTGTCGGTGGTCGTCGGGTCCGAGGAGCATCCGCAGTACGGCCCGCTGGTCTCCTTCGGCCTGTCGGGCCCGGCGACGGAGCTGCTCGGCGACCGGGCCCACCACATCCTGCCGCTGACCGACGTCGACGNCGCCCGGCTGGTCCGTTCGGTGCGGGCGGCGCCGCTGCTGCTGGGCTACCTCGGTTCGACTCCCGTCGACATCGCGGCGCTGGAGGATCTCGTGCTGCGCGTCGGCCGGCTCGCCGACGACGTCCCCGAGGTGGTTCATCTCACTCTTGACCCGGTCATCGTGTCGACCGGGCGGGTCACCGTGCTGTCGGCGGAGGTCGTGGCCGGCCCGTCCGTCCCCCGGGCGGACGCCGGACCGCGGCGTTTCTGGACCCCGGCGCTGCCTGTAGTCGACCGATCCCCCGTCCGGGGCGGTTCGGCACAACATGGTCACACCGTCCACAATCGTCTCCCATGACGTCGCCGTACTCCGGGCAGCCGCCCGTCTGGCCCGCATCCGGCGCCTTCGGGGTGCCGCAGTCCGATTCCGGGGGGCCCATCGAGGCCATGAGCACCCCCGGGGCGGGGACACCCGGGCAGGCGCAGCTGGTGCCGATGTACGGCCCGGAGCGGGGTGCGCAGCGGCCGCCCGAATCGGGGGCGACAGGTCCCGCCGGCAGCGGTCCGGACGGCGCGAGGCCGATCAGCACCGGGCCGACCAGCACCGGGCCGATCTCGACGGGGCCGATCACCACCGGGCCGACCAGCACCGGGCCGATCTCGACGGGGCCGATCACCACCGGGCCGACCAGCACCGGGCCGATCTCGACGAGGCCGATCACCACCGGGCCGGCCTCGACGGGGCCGACCCGCGTGCCCGGCCAGGACCCCGAGCGCGGCGCCGGCCGGGACCTGCCCGTGCTGCCCGCGGGATGGCCACTGGTCCCGCGGGTCGATCGGCCGCCGGCCGGTGATGCGACGCCGCGCGACGTCATCGACGGGACCGGCCCGCGGCGAGTCCCCGAGGACGCCCCCCCGGAGCGCGGGCCGCTGAGCGTTGCCCGCGGCGGGCCACCGGCACCGGCGCCGACCGGGGGTGGCGGTGGTGGCAGTGGTGGTGGCGGTGCTGGTGCTGGTGGCGGGGTGGATCCCGCGGTGGCGGCGTACGCGATGGTGGACGCCCTGTTCGTCCGGGCACCCGTCGGACTCGCCCTGCTCGACCGGGCCGGCCGGTTCGTACGTGTCAACGACGCGCTCACCCGGTTGGACCGCCGGTCCGCCCGGGACCATCTGGGCCGCACCGTGTCCGAGGTGCTCGGTGACAGCGATGCCGAACTCGACGCCCTGCTGGCCCGGGTGCTGCGTACCGGCGAGCCCGTGGTGGATCTGGAGGTGGGGGTCGCGGGACCGGCCGGGACGCCGCTGACCTGGCTGGCGAGCTGGTTCCCGGTGAGCGATCCGCAGCTTGGTCCGGTGGGGGTGTCCTTCGTCGCGTTGGACGTCACCGGCCTGCAGATCGCCGATCGGGAGCGGCTGCGGGCACAGGCGCGCTACCGCGGGCTCGCCGACGCCGCCGGCCTGGACGTGTTCCACGCGACGGCGGACGGCGCGCTCGACGTCGACCTGCCCGGCTGGCGTTCCGCCACCGGCCAGCAACCGGGGGCCCTGGCCGGCGGCGGCTGGCTGGCCGGGGTGCATCCGGACGACCGGGACCGGGTCGCGCGGCTGTGGCGGGGGGCGGTCGAACGCGGCGAGACCTTCGAGGCCGAGTTCCGGATCTCCGCGCCGAGCGGCGTGGGGGTCGCCGAGCGCGTCGTCACCGCCCGAGTGCTGCCCGTGTCCGGGCCCCCGGAGGATGCCGCCGGCGGCCAGGCCGCCGCCGGCAACGGGCCGGCGCGGGACGGCCGGCCGACCGAGTGGCTCGGCGTCGTCCGCGACCTCACCGGGGAGCGGGCCGCCGAGGCGGCGCGGGCCGATGCCGATCAGCGGGCCGAGGCGGCCGTCGAACAGGCCGAGGCGGCCGCGCAGCGGGCCGAGTCCGGCGGGCTGTACTCCGTCGCGCTGGCCCGGGCCAGCACGGTCGACGAGGTCCTCGCGGCGATCCTGGACGTCGGCGGTCAGGCGGCGCGGGCGGCCGGGCGCGGGGTCGCGCTGGTCGACGACGGCCGCGAGGAGCTGCGGTTCACCCGTCCCGGCGGGGACCCGGCACAGCGGCCCGGCCGCTGGCCGGACGTGGCGCTGGGAGCGGTGCATCCGGTGGCCGAGGTGGTGCGGGGAGCGCGACCGCTGTTCCTGGCCGACCGGGAGGAGCTGCTCGCTCGCTGGCCGGTGTCCGGTCTCGCCGACGCCACCGCGGCGGCGGGTGAGCAGGCGTGGGCCATGCTGCCGCTGGTCGCCGTCGACGGTTCGGCCTTCGGGGTGGTGACCTTCNCCTTTCCGGCCCCGCGGACCTTCACCGCCGCCGACCGGGCCTACCTCGCTGGCATCGCCGCAGCCGGCGCACGGGCGCTGGAACGGGCCAGGGCGCACGAGCGGCTCGTGACCGAGGCGGCGGGGGCTCAGGCGGCGCTCACCGCGGCGGCGGAGGAGCGTGCGGCCCGGCAGCGCAGCGACCAGCGGCTGCGCCTGCTGACCCGGGCCACGGAGATCGTGACCGCGGCCGAGGACCCGGAGTCGTCCCTGCGGGCCGTCGCGGAGCTCATCGTGGCGGAGATCGCGGACCTGTGCGCGGTCCACCTGGTCGCGGCCCGTCCGGCTCTCGCGCCCACCGCGGTCCCGGCGGCGGGCGACGGCGCGCTGGTCACCGGAACCGAGCGGGACGGCGGATCCGGGCAGGTCGGCGGGTCCGGGCAGATCGCCGGATCTGCGCCGGTCGCTGGAACTGAACCGGTCGCTGGAACTGAACCGGTCGCCGGGGCCGGGCCGGACGGCGCCGGGCGGACGGGTGGGGCGCCGCCGACTCCCCAGCTCCGGCCGCTGATCCTCGCCGGTTCCGCCGCGACCGGCGCCGTGCCCTCGACCGGCGCCTGGATCGCCGCGCTCGCCTCGTCGTCGAACCCGGTCAGCCAGGTCGCGGCCCGGGGGGTCGGGGAGATCGTCAGCCACGCCGCGGACGGCTGGGAGCCGCCGTCCGACATCGCGCGCTGGATCCGGCAGGCCGGTGCCCACACGACGGCCGTGCTACCCGTGGTGCTGGCCGGCCGGGTCGCGGCCGTGCTCAGCCTGACCGCCGTCGGTGACCGGGCCCCGTTCACCGAGGCCGACCTGGCCTTCCTGACCGAGCTCGCCGCCCGCGCCGGGGTCGCCCTGGAGCGCATCGACCGCGAGCACAGCGCGCGCAGCGGCGCCGACGAGCTGCACGAGACCCTGCGCGGCGCGGCGCCGGTGGTGCCCCGGGGGTTGCAGGTGGCCTCGCGCTACCTGCCCGCCGGGGCCGAGGGGGACGCCGGCGGCGAGTGGTTCGACGTGATCGACCTCGGGGCGGGCCGGGCTGCCCTGGTGATCGGCGGCGTCCGGGGCCGGGGGTTGCGCACGAGCGCCGTGATGGGGCAGCTACGCGCCGCCGCGCGGGCCTGCGCCCGGCTCGATCTGCCACCCGGCGAGGTGCTGGCGCTGCTCGACGGCGTCGTCGCGGACATGCCCGGACACGAGATCGCGACCTGCATCTACGCGATCGCCGAGCTCGACACGGGCGTGCTGACCCTGGCCAGCGCCGGCCATCCGCCGCCCCTCGTGGTCGCCCCGGACGGCCTCGTCTCGCGGCTCTACATGGCGGTCGGCTCCCCGCTCGGCGACGTCCTCCGGGATCCGTCGGGGCACACCGACGCCACCGAGTACACCGTCCGTCTGGGCCGGGGCTACCTCATCGCCCTGTTCACCGAGGGCCTGGTCCGCGGGGGTGGCCGGGACGTCGACGCCGGCGTCTCGGACCTCGCGGCCGTCCTGGCCCGCACCAGCGACGCGTCCGACGACAACCTCGACGCGCTGGCGAGCGCCGCCTGCGCGGGCCTCGGCCGCGACAACCAGCCGGCACCCGCCGACGACGCCGTGGCGTTGCTGCTCGCCCGCCTGCCCGACGAACCGACCGCCGGGCCCACGCTGCTCGACGTCACCGTCGACGGGCCGTCCGGGCTGCGGGCGGCGCGGGCACAGTGCCGGCTCGCGCTGGAGAACGCCAACCTGCCGGTCGAGATCATCGACACCGTCGTCCTGGTCCTGTCCGAGCTGACGAGCAACGCCGTGCGCCACGGCCGCCCGCCGCTGTCCGTGCGGCTGCGGCGGCTCGGCGACCGGGCCGTCGTCGAGGTCGCCGACGGTGGCGGCCGGCTGCCCCGGCGCCGGCACGCAGCGCCGGACGACGAGGCCGGGCACGGGCTCGACCTGGTTTCCCGGCTCGCCGTGCGGCACGGCTTCCGTCCGATCCCCGACGGCAAGGTGGTCTGGGCGGAGGTCGATCTGGTGGAGTCGGTCCCCGCCGATCCGGGCGCGCCGTGATCGGCTCGCCCGCGCGGGCGGCACGGGGCGAGTGTGGTGGGGTCGGGCCGTCCCGACTCCGCCGGGCGGGCACCGCTCGCGTAACGTGAGCGGCATGCCGGACGCGGTGCTGCGGCTCGACAACGTCAATGTCGTGCGGGATGGGTCGTACCTTCTGCGAAATGTTTCCTGGGAGGTGCTTCCCGGTCAACGATGGGTCGTCCTCGGCCCCAACGGCGCGGGAAAGACGACCCTCCTGCAGGTGGCCTCGGGCCGGCTGTTCCCGACCTCGGGCGCGGTCGACCTGTTCGGTCATCGGCTGGGCACGGTGAACCTTCTCGAGCTGCGCTACCGGGTCGGCGCCGTCAGCCCGGCGCTGGTCGAGACGCCGCCCCCGGACGAGCGGGTGCTCGATGCCGTGGTCACCGCCGGCTGGTCGGTGCTCGGGCGCGGCGACGAGCCGTACGACGACGTCGACCTCGCCCGTGCTGCCGGCCTGCTGGCCCAGTTCGGCTGCCGGGAGCTGCGGGACCGGCGCTTCGGAACGCTCTCCGAGGGCGAGCGCAAGCGCGTGCTGATCGCCCGGTCGCTCATGAGTGACCCGGAGCTGCTCCTGCTCGACGAGCCCGCCTCCGGGCTTGATCTCGGGGCCCGGGAGGCACTGCTGCGCCGGCTGACCCGTTTCGCCGCCGACCCGTCGGCGCCCGTCAGCGTCCTCGTGAGCCATCACGTCGAGGAGATCCCGGTGGGCGTCACCCACGCCCTGCTGGTGCGCGGCGGCCAGGTGCGGGCGGCGGGTCGGGCGGCCGAGGTGCTCACCGCATCCCGGTTGTCCGACTGCTTCGGCATTCCCCTCGACGTGAGCGTCACGGCCGGGCGTTACGCCGCCCGTCTGGCCGCCGGCCCGCCGCCGCGGCGACCGGTGTCCGTGGCCGTCTGAGCCTGCGCCCGCCCGCCGGCCCGGCTGGCTCCGCTTCGCCCCTCTGCTTCGCCCGGCTCTGCTGAGCTGGCCGGCCGCGCCACGGGTCTCAGGGACCGTCTGGCGGATCGGAGGGTGCCGGGCGTGAAGGAGGGAGCCGGGGTTCGACGCGGCCGGCATCGCGCCGGCGGACCACCGCCTGGGTGAGCCGCGCAGGCGTATCGGCCGGCGGGTACCCCAGGTGTTGCGTGGTTGCCGCGGCGCGGCCTGATGCGCCCGGGCGACGCGAGGCCCTCAGAAGGCGCCAGAATCGTGTTGACGCGAGGGCCGGGTCTTTTTTCTCCCACAGCACCCCCCTGGCCCCGAACGCGCGTTGAGAGCCCCGGAAGGGGTATGCCGCGCGGGCCCCGGCCGGGAGCTGTCGGGCAGTGAGCCCGCCGGGCGGGGCCGCCCGCCGGGCGGGGCCGGGCGCGGCCGGGTGGCGGCGGGCGCCTTCAGCGCCGAAGCCGGTCCCGCAGCCACCCGGCGCCGCGCACCTCGGCGCCGAGGGCTCGGACGCGGGCGGCCAGACCGCGGTCCGAGGTGATCACGACGACGCCGGGGCCGGCCTCGCGGGTGGCATCGACGATCGCGTCATCGCCGCTTCCGGGGGCGTGGACGACTGTGAGCGTGGGTGTGGCGCCGGCACCGTCGTCGCCGGCACCGTCGTCGCCGGCACCGTCGTTGATCGTCGCGTCCGATGGATCGGTGCTGTTCCCGGAATTGCCGTCGCCGTCCGGGAGGGAGCGGCGGACCTTCCTCACGCGATCGCCGTTCTCGGCGGAGTGCTCGCCCTTCCCCGTGCGCCGGCCGCCGTTCCCGGCGGAGTGGGCGTCGGGAGCCAGGGGCTTCGCCGGAGTCGGCCCGACGACCACCCCCGCGGCGGGAACCCCGGCCCGGGCCGCCCCTTCCAGAACGACCACGATCCCCGTCGGCCATTCCGCTGACCGCTGCGATCCGACGTGCCCGTCGGACCCGGCGATCCAGGCCGAAATATCGGCGAGCAGGCGCCGGGCAGCGCCCGGACGGTCGCGCCACCAGCCGTCGGGCCGGGACCCAATGACGTTGNCACCGTCCACCACCCACGTCCGTGGGTACTCGTCCGTGCGCCGAGCCATAGGGTCGGCGCCGGAATCAGGCGTACTCATCCGCCGCCACGATCCCCTTTGGCATTCGTACCGGTCGGTTCCGCTCGCGGCGCCAGCACCCCAAAGCACCCGCCGGCTGATGCCGGCCGATTGCCCGGCAATCGGCCCCGGAGTCGGTAGACGAACACGATCGGTGTCCCAAGGTCGGCGGACATGGTCGCCGCCCGGCCGACGGCGGCCCAACTGTCCGCTTGCGGCCGGCGTTTCGGCTCGGAAGGTGTGATTCGCAGAACATGATCGCCTCTATCATGCCGAGCTTGGCCACAGTCTTTGGGTTCCGCACTCCGACAGCCTCACCAGCGTGCCTAGACCGGTGTCTTCGTGTTCGGCGGCCCCAAGTCTGNGAGTCCGCCGAACCAGGCGTGACAGTTCCCGGTGTTCTCGTGGTAATACTAGACGCGTGAGTTCTGCGGTCCGCTGACCTGAAGGAGTGTGGCATGGCCCAGAAGACCATCGTCTCGTTGATTGACGATCTCAGTGGAGAAGAGGCCGACGAGACTGTCCGCTTCGGCCTCGACGGTGCGCAGTATGAGATCGACCTGTCGGAGAAGAACGCGACGAAGTTGCGTGAGTCGCTGGCCCCGTTCGTGACCGCGGCCCGCCGTTCCGGCGGCCGTGCGGCGGGCAGCCGCCGTGGCGTGCGTACCGCTTCGCGGCGTACCGGCGGAACCGACCGCACCGCCGACATTCGCGAGTGGGCGCGCAGCAACGGATACACGGTGAGTGACCGTGGCCGTATCGCCTCCAACATCGTCGAGGCGTACGACAAGGCCCACTGATCCTGGTCTTGACGACTTTTCCGGGTCGAGACTCGAAGCGGTGGACCCAGTAGTACCCGTCGTGCCCGCGGTATTCGGCCGCGGGCCGCAGGCCCCGCTGCCCGAAGACCTGCTGATCAGGTTTTGCCAGGGCAGGTTCCTGCCACACCGGCCTGGCCGGTGTGGCAGGAACGTTTGACCTCAGAGCCGACGCGCGCTGTCGTCGGCTCTGTTCGTTCCGTCAGTTGGGCAGATGGCGGCCCATCCAGTTTTCGACGTCTTCCGAGGTTCGCGGAAGCCCGGCGGACATGTTGCGCCATCCCTGCCCGGTGACCAGGATGTCATCTTCTATCCGGACCCCGATGCCGCGCAGCTCGGGCGGAACGGTGAGGTCGTNGGGCTGGAAGTACAGACCCGGTTCGACCGTCAGCACCATCCCCGGCTCCAGCGCCGCATCCCGGTAGGTCTCGTCCCGCGCCTGGGCGCAGTCGTGCACGTCCAGNCCGAGCATGTGCGACGTGGCGTGCAACGTGTATCGGCGGTGGATCCCGGCGCCCGGCGCGTGCGGGTCCTCCGACAGCGATGCCTGGGCTCCGTCCGGCAGCAGCCCCCAGTCCGCCAGCGCGGTGGCGATGACCTGCATCGCCGCTCGGTGTGGAGCCAGGAACGAGGCTCCCGGGCGGACCGCGTCGATGCCGGCCTGTTGCGCGCGCAGAACCACGTCGTATACCTGGCGCTGCAGGTCCGTGAATCGGCCGGTGATCGGCAGCGTGCGGGTGACGTCGGCGGTGTAGAGCGATCTGCCCTCCACGCCCATGTCCAGCAGGGCCAGATCACCGGCGCGCACCGGTCCGTCGTCGCGCACCCAGTGCAGGGTGGTCGCATGGTGTCCGCAGGCGACGATGGAGCCGTAGCCGACGTCGTTGCCGTCGACCCGGNCACGCCGCCAGAAGGTGCCCTCCAACCAGCGTTCCCCGTTGGGCAGCTCCATCGCGCGGCCGATTTCCCCCACGCACTCGGTGAAGCCTCGCGCCGTCGCCGCGACCNCCTCGTCCAACCGGGCGATCTCGAAGTCGTCCTTGACCAGCCGGAGCTCGGAAAGGGCCTGCGCGAGGACCACATCGCGGTCGTCGCCCGATCTGTCGTCCGACCACCGCAGCACCGAGCGGTCGACCAGCGGATCGATTCCCCGCAGCGTCCTGGTGTTTCCCGGGGCCAGCCGGGCCAGCGCGCCCGGCAGATCGGTCAGCGGCCGGNACTCGATCTCCAGGGCCGCGGCTGTCTCGCGAACCCCCGGCCGGGGACCGACCCAGAGTTCCCCGTATCGGCGGTCGGTGTAGAACGCCGAGCTGGACCGGTCCGAGCGGCCGGCGAGATACAGCGTGGCATCGTGCTCACCGGCCGCGTTGGGTAGCAGAACCAGCACCGCATCGGGTTCATGACAGCCTGTCAACCAGAAGAAGTCACTTCCCGGACGGAACGGAAAATCCGTGTCGTTTGCCCGTACCCNCAGGCCGCCGCTGGGCACCACGAGGGCATCGGTCGGGAACCGTGAGCCCAACAAGGCGCGGCGTTTCGCGGTGTAGGGTGCACAGTCATCGCGGGATGGCGCAGCGTCGTCAATGGGCGCCCAGCCGGTTGCCATAAACCGCCGGAACGCCGCGTGCGGTTCCTCATCGTGGTTGGCCTGGCCGGGTTCGCGGCCGGAAGACGCCGTCGGTTCGACCGTCGACTCGCCGGCCCCGGCGGCCGCCGGCGCCGAATCCGACTCCGCGCCGGTGGAATCCGTCGCCACCCCGGGTACATCGGTGCGGGGGCGGACAACGTCCGCTTCGTCGGCTGTGATGACGTTCTGGTCACGCTCCGCCGGGGCTCCCTCGGGTACCCCCGTGCCGGCCGTTGGAGGTGTGCTTTGGTGGGACTGGGCACTCATACCGTTAACGGTAGGCCGGGTCGAGCGCCGGTGGGTAGTGCTGAACCGGTCCATCGTCCATCGGGACCGCGGTGGACATCTCGCCGNGATCGGAGCCGGATTTTCGGTACGCCGATCGTCCGGATGAAGTGAGATCCGGATGGCGCCCGAGCCGATCCGCCGCTCGGCGATCGGGTACTCACGCATGCCGTCATCCGATCGGCGTGGTCGAGGGAGCATGCCGGCCGTGCCCGGCGGCATNGGTGGGTTACCCAAGGGCTGGCCTTCCCACTTCGAACGGGTTAACGCGAGCAAGCAACCGGTTGTGCGAGATCCGCCCAATGTGCCGTTACGTAACTTTCTGTCGCTGTCCGTTGACGGGGGTGCCGGACCCCGGGTAAGGGCCCGGGGCGGTGTGTCCGAGGGAGGATCGGTCCGGGTGCGGACGTCGTCGGTCCCCGCCAATCCTGGTCCGATATCCACGCGTTCATCCGCCTGCCGGGGCAGGCTCGGGCGGCCCCCGCCGAGCCCCGACATCCGAGTCGACGAGGGTGACGCCACGAGGGTGCTGTCAGTGACCTCACATCCGGGCGAGGTCAGCATTGTCGGCCCGATCGTCGACACAGGCCCGCAATTGCGGTTCGACGGCCTCGCCCATGGATTTGCGAGTCGGCACCGCACGCCGAGCGTTCGTCGGACTCGTCCCGCCGTCGTCGGACCGGGCTCGTCGGACTGGGCTCGTCGGATCGGGCGCGTCGGACCGCGGTCGTCGGACTCGCGGTAGCCGGCATGGCCGGTCGCCCATCCGACAGCGGCCGAGGACGGCGAGGGTGCACCACAGCACGGGATCGGTGAGAGGCTGTCCCGGAGTGTTCCGTTCGTCGGCTCGCGGCCTGCCGCCGCGATCGACGGCACCGCGTCGATCGCGGGCCGGCCGGCGCCGGCGGCCCGGTGGTTCGGCGGCCGCCGGCTCGGTGTGAACGGCGGGCTCGGCGAGGTCGGCCCGCTCGGCGTCCTGCCCCCGCCGGGCGCATCGCCGGGCTGTCGGATGCGGACGGCGGTCGCGTCGGCGGGCGTGAGGCGCGCGACACTGGCGGGGCGGCCCGCCTGGAACGGATGCCCGGAACACCGACGGTGTCACCGGCGCGGGAGATCTGCTCCCGGTGCATGAGGGAGGGGGAGGCGGCCATGACCTGGCCTCCGGATCGGCCGGAACGGCACGGGCCGCCCGAGGAACGCCGCGGGGGAGAGGATGACGGCCGGCGACGCGATGTCCCTCGACGCGATGTCCCTCGACGCGATGCCCCCCGGCCCGCGTCCGAGGAGAACTGGCCCGCGGGGCAGTGGCCGCGCCGCGACGCCGGGTCGCCTCCACCCGCGGTGGATCGTCCGGCTCGTCCGCGGGCCCAGCCCGGCGCGGGCGGCGGCTCCCGCGATCCCTACGGCGATCCGTACGGCGATCCCGGAGCGGGACGTGATCCCTACACCGAGCGTGATCCTCGGGCCGGCCGCGCAGCGCCGCACGCCGGCCGTCGGGTTGCCGCGCCGCCCGGCCCCACCCGGCCGGACCTGCCCGAGACCGGCGAACCCGGGCCGCGCCGCAGCTCGATCCGCCGCGGCGTCACGGCGGTCGCGGCGGTGCTGGCGGCGGTCGTGCTCGTGCTGGCCACCAGCGGCTGGGCCGTGTTGCGACACTACGACGGCAGGGTCCGACACACCCCCCTGACCTTCTCCGCCGGCGTGGACCGGCCGGCGTCGGCCGCCGGCGGGACGCAGAACATCCTGCTGGTCGGATCCGACACCCGGGCGGGGACCAACGGCGAGTTCGGGGTGGCCGAGGGGCAGCGGTCGGACACCACGATCCTCGCCCACCTCGACGGCAACGGGTCGACGACCCTGATCTCCTTCCCGCGTGACCTGTGGGTGCGGATCCCGGCCTACACCGATGNGCGGGGCACCCAGCATGCGGCTCAGCGCTCCAAGCTGAACTCGGCCTTCTCCTACGGGGGCCCGTCCCTGCTGGTCGCGACCATCGAGGGTCTCACCGGGATCCGCGTCGACCACTACGTCCAGATCGACTTCGTCGGCTTCCAGGGGATGACCGACGCGCTCGGCGGAGTCACCGTCTGNATCAGGGAGCTGCCGGCCGAGCTGAAGGCGCGCGGCTTCGACAACCTGCACGACCACTACTCGGGGTTCTCCGGCCAGGTGGGGGAGAACCGGCTCACCGGCGCGCAGGCCCTCGCCTTCGTCCGCCAGCGCTACGGTCTGCCGGAGAGCNACATCGACCGGATCCGCCGCCAGCAGCAGTTCCTGGGGGTCGTCTTCCAACGGATCGCCTCGACCGACACGCTGCTCAATCCAGCGAAGCTGATCAATGTGGTCGACGCCGCGACTTCCGCGATCACCCTCGACGACNGCACCTCACTGGCCGATCTGCGCCTGCTGGCGGTCCGCATGCAGTCCGTCGGCTCCGGGGGGGTTGNGTTCGCCACGGTGCCGGCCGCGGCCGGTCAACGTGCCGGGCAGAGCGTGCTGGTGCCCGATCCCGACCAGCTCGGTGCCTTTCTGAAGCCCTTCGGTGGTCGCGCCGCCACGGCGAGCCCGGCGGGCGCGTTGCCTGCCGGTCCGGCCACCACTAGGGCCGTCGCGGTGTCCTGGTCCCGCCCGGCGGCCGTGGCCGCGGGCGACGGCGCCCCGGCCGGCGCACAGCCGACTGCGGCCGCCGCCCCGGCGGGCGTCTCCTGCACCTACTGAGCAGCCCCTGGCCACAGCGCGGTCGTCGGCGCGGTGGGGATGTCGTCGACGGCGCAACGGTCGAACGAGACGCCGCCGGGGCCGGGCGGATCGGCCTGCCCGTCGACCGAGTACGGACCGTCGCCGGGGGGCGAGCCGCCGGTGGACTGACCGCCGCCCGACTGAGCGTCAGCGTGCTGACCATCGGCGGGCTGAGCGTCGGCAGCGGGTGGGCTGGCGGGGGGAGGCGGGGTGTCGTCGGTGGCGGGGCCGCCGTCCCGCCTCTTCCGCCGCTGCGAGGACTGCTCGTCCAGCGCCGCGTTGAGTTCGGCGCCCAGCAGTACCGCCAGCGCGGTGATGTAGAAGAACAGCAGCGCGGCCACGGGTGCACCCAGCGAGCCGTAGACCAGCTCGTGGCTGAACACGATCTCCAGGTACAGCCGCAGCACGTCGCTGCCGACCAGCCAGCACACCAGCGCCAGGGTCGCCCCCGGAAGCGCCCGCCACCAGGGCCTGCGCACTGGCAGGGAGAGGTGGTAAAGCGAGGTCAGCATCGTGAGCGCGACCAGCCCGACGACCGGCCAGAACAGCAGGGTCAGCAGATGGTCGACCGACGGGTGCTGGTCGGCGTCGAGAATGNGGGAGATCAGCCCGGGTCCGAGGATCAGCGCCGNCAGGATGATCACGCCGCTGGTGACCTGCGCGAGGAAAAGCCCCAGCGCCACCAGTCGGCTACGCACCGCAGAACGCCGGTCACGTTGGCCGTAGGCGATGGTGATGGTGTTGACGAAGGTCGCCATCGCCGTCGAACCGGTCCACAGCGACAGCACGAAGCCGATGGAGATCACATCCGGCCGGCCGCGGGAGAGGATCTCGTCCACGGTGGGCCGGACCGCGTCGTCGACCACCGACTCGGTCAGCAGGTCACCGGCTCCGCGCAGGATGCTGTCCCGGATGCTGCTGAGCGCGTCCCCGCCGATGGCGTCGGCGACGTAGCCGAGCGCGCCGAGCAGGGACAGCAGCAACGGGGGCAGGGACAGCAACTGCCAGAATCCTGCCTCCGCCGCCAGGCCCAGCACCCGGTGGCGCCAGGCGTTGGCGAGCGTCGTGCGCGCCAGCCGCAACGGCCCCCGGGGGACCCGGCGCTGCTGGCGGTCAAGACGACGGAACATCGCGCTGCGCCNCACCTTCGCCTGGGCCACCGTGCGGCGCTCCCGGGCGTGGGCGACCAGTTCCGGATTGGCCTCGAGGACGGCCCGGCGCAGCAGCACCGACCAGCGGCCCCGCACCGGGCTGGGAGCCACGGGGGTGGACGCCTCCTTCCCCATGGCGGACACGGCCCCACCGTATGGCCTGGTGGAGAGCAGGGAGGTCAACGGCGCCCACGCGGTGTCGGGGTAGATCCCCCGATCGGGGGAACGGACGGGAAAACGCGTGGCCCGAGGTNACCGTGTCCACTCCCCGTGACGCCGAGGAGNAGCGAAAGGGGCACGCCACGTGGTCGTGGCATGCCCCTTTGATACCTGAGCGTCGGGCTCAGGACACGCTGAGCTTGTCGGTCTCGTCGTGGTATTCGACGGCCATCTCACGCAGCTTGGAGTCGTGCGACTTNGCGTGATGCCGGCAGAAAAGGAGATCCCCGCCGCCAGGCAGCACCACCCGCACGTATGCCTGGGCACCGCACCGGTCGCAACGATCGAGGTTGGTCAGCGTCGGCTTCGTGGTAGTCCCTGTCACATCTACTCCAACTGTGTTAGGCGGTCAGACGTTCCTGCTGACCATGTGACGGTTTACTCACAGCCGGCTCTCGTGGCGTCATTGCATCCAGAGCGGCGTGGTGTCCGCGGAGCTTCGGATCCGCGGACGGTTGCTCNCCCCCGGCGAGCTGCGGCCTGATCAGGGCCGTCGGGCGCCGAAGACGATGTCGTCCCATGCTGGCACTGACTTGCGTCCGCGTCGACCGCCTGCGGGACGTTCCCCCCCACGGGTGCCGTTATTCTGGCGGCCTCGTGACGCAGCGGGTNCACCCGACTTCTCTGTGGTCGACTCGTCGACACCCTCTGTCGTCGATTCCTCCGGATCGGTGGAAGTCGGCTCGTCCGAGGCTGCCGGCGCCGATGCGCCTCGACGTTGCCTCACGGCCGCGCCGGGGGCCCCNTCCGCGACGCTCGGGCCCGACGGTGGGCTCACCGCGGGTGTCCGGGCGGACTCCTCGGTGGGGGTGGTGGAGGCGCCGCCGCCCGCGGATGGCGCTGCGGCGACGGCATCGTCGGCCTGGCGCGGACGCCGGCCCGCAGGGGTGACGACCGGCCCAGCCGGACCGGTGGGGGACTCGGCGGCGGCGCTCGGGCCGGACACCGCGGCGGATCCGGCTGGCGATGTGGCGGAAGTCACGGCCGGTGTGCCGGCCTGGGCGACGGCGGCTCGGGAGGTTCCTCCCGTTCGCGCGGATCCGGCCGCACCCGGGGCCGAGGCGGCCGGTCGGGACCGGGCGGCCGGCGCGGCGCGACCGGGGGCGGCTGCCGGCGGCGCGCTGCCGGCCCTGGTACCGCCCGGCTCGGGTGCGACCCGGCGGCCGGTCCCTCGGGAGAGGGAGCCGACCCGGGTCGCCGCCGTGCGCCGCGGTGTCTGCGGCTCGGGGCGGCGGGCACCAGCCTCCTCCGCGGGCAGGGAAGGATCAGGAGCCTCGCCGGCCGCCTCGCCCCCCACCGGGGCGGCCCAGGACTCGGCTGGCCGCGTGCTGGCGCCCAGAGCCGGCCCGTCGGCCGACCGGCCGGCCGCCGCGCCGGCCGGGTCCGGCTCGGGCCGGGTGATGGCGGTGTAGTCAGCGGTGTAGTCGGCGGGCGGGTCGTCGTGGCCGGCGGCCGGGCCCGGCTCCGGCACAGCGCGGAAGGTCTCGGCCCGGGCAGGCTCGTCCCAGTGCTCCCGGGGCGCCGGCTGCCAGCGACCGTCGCCGCGTGGCGACGGGTGCCGCATGGTGGCGGCGGCCGGCGGCACGGCCGCGGGGCGCTGCGGGGTCGTCCCGCCGCCACCTGACGGACGATCCTCGGCGGGGTAGGCGGCCGCCGGGACGGCGGGAAAGGCGGTGGGCTGGACATGGGGCCGGACCACGGGCTCCTGCGGCACCGCCGGGAGCGGGGCGGCGGCGACCGCCGGCTGCGCCGGCGTGGCGGGCAGACCCTGGTCGGAGACGAGTGTCAGCGCCGGACCGGCGGCCCGCAGCACGGGCGGCGCGGGCGGCGGCGGGGGGGCCTGCTCGGTGCTTTCCGGGGCGACCAGCGCCCGGGCGGCGTCGTCGTGGGGGCGCACCCGGCGCACGACCGGATCCCACGTCCAGCGGGCGCAGCGGCTGTCCGAGGTGAGCTGGACGAGCCAGATCCCGTCGACGCGGCGCCAGGCGTCCCACTGGGCGGCGGCGGGATTGTCCTGGGCGACGATCAGCCGGGCGTCGACGACCTCGCCGAGCGGCCGTCCGGGCACCCCACCGGGGTCCTTGGGCAGCAGCGCAGCCCGGGCCTCCTGCACGACGCGCGCACGCTCGGCCAGCACCGGACCCTCGTAACGCTCCACGCGCTCCACGGGTATGCCGGCCGCTCTGGCGACCTCCGCAGCGGTCTCCCCGGCGCGCAGCCGGGCCTGGATCTCCCGCGGGGTCAGCGCGCTTTCGGTGCGCACCTCGCTGCGGCGCATTCCGCGCAGGGCAGCACGGAGCCGGTCGTCCACCGGCACGCGGAACTGCTCGCCGTCGGTCCTGCCGCCTGCGTCCGCGAGCACGAGGTAGCCGCCGTCCTCGCTGAGTGCGACCGCCCTCAGCTCACGCATGGCGCCTCCTGTTCACTCGAAGCCGTACCCTGCCCGGGTCGGCACGCCGCGGCGCACATCGCGCCGGTCGGCCGACGAGCCCGCGGGCAGATCGGCATGACGCACCCGAACCCGCCTTAGGCCTGTGCGTCCCGGTAGGTGACAGCCTGCCATCGATGCGGCCGGCTGGCGGGCTGGCGGCGGACGACACGCACAGTCTGACCGAGTCGGGCCTGTCCGTCCGGGCCGGGAGCCGGCCGGATGATCCTACGGTCGCCGGCCGCCGGGCGGCCGGGTCGCCGGTCCCCGCCGCCGCGCCGGGCGGGCCGAGGGTCGCGGGCGGCTCTGATCGGCCAGGCCGGACAGCGCGGCACCGACGATGCCCGCCTCGTTCTGGAGCTGCGCCGGCACCACCCGGGTGCGCAGCTCGAGCTGGTCGAGAAACCTGTCGGCCTTCTTGCTGACCCCGCCGCCGATGATGATCAGATCGGGCCAGAGCAGTGCCTCGAGCGTGTTGAGGTACCGGGTCACCCGCTTGGCCCACTTCTCCCACGACAGGTCCTCCCGCTCGCGGGCCGCGTCGGAGGCCTTCGTCTCCGCGTCGTGTCCGTGGATCTCCAGGTGCCCGAGCTCGGTGTTCGGAACGAGCTGCCCGTGCAGGAACAGGGCGGTTCCGATGCCGGTGCCGAACGTCGTCATGACGACCAGCCCGGNGGTGTCGCGGCCCGCCCCGAAGGCCATCTCCGCGATCCCGGCCGCGTCCGCGTCGTTCACCGTGGTGATGTCCGCCGCAGTGGCGGATCCGCCCGGCTGCGCCGGCACCGAGGTGGCGTCGGCGTCGGCGCGGCCGAGGGCGCCGGCGAGCACGCCGACGATGTCGGTGCCGATCCAGGACGGCGCGATGTTCGCCGCCGTCAGCGCCACGCCGTTCTTGACCACCGACGGCAGGGCGACACCCACCGGACCGGACCAGTCGAAGTGGCCGACGACCTCGGCGATGGTCGCCGCGACGGCGGCGGGCTCGGCGGGCTGCGGGGTCGGGATCCGAAACCGGGGCGCGGCCAGCGTGCCGTCCTCGACGTTGACCGGAGCGCCCTTGATCCCGCTCCCTCCGACGTCAACTCCGAAGACCTGCATTGCCCAGCCCCTCCCCGCGCCGAAAGTGCCCGCCTGTGGCGCCGGCGTCGCCGGCCCCGCGGTCGCGTGCGCGGACGGCGCCCCCCGCCGCACGCGCGCCCGGGTGGGCCGGTCCATCGACCGCCGAGTGCTAAGTCTCGCAGGCCCGCTGACCACGGGCGCCGCCCGCCCGCCCGCCAGCCCCTGCGGTGGTCGTCGGCGGACGCGACGCGACGTCCCCGGCCCGCCGCCCGGCGGCGTCCGTGGACGGTGCCGGGCGCGGTGCGGCCGGCCCGACCGGGTCTGCCCCGTCGGCATCACCGGTCGGTCCGCTCGGCAGTTCGCCTCATCCGAAGGGTCCGGTGGGTTCGGGCGCTTGGGCTCTATACGCTAGGCCGGTGAGTCTTGTCGACACCCATGGTCGCATTGCGACGGACCTGCGGGTGTCGCTGACCGACCGGTGCAACCTGCGGTGCGTCTACTGCATGCCTGCCGAGGGCCTGCCCTGGCTGGCGTCGGCGCGCCTGCTGACCGACGACGAGGTCGTTCGGCTGGTCGGCATCGCGGTGCGGCTGCTCGGCGTGACGGAGGTCCGCCTGACCGGCGGTGAGCCGACCCTGCGGCCGGGTCTCGCGGCGCTGGTGGCCCGGCTCGCCACCCTGCGCCCGCGGCCGGAGCTCTCGCTCACCACGAACGGGCTCTCGCTCGTCCGGCTGGCCGAGCCGTTGCGCGCGGCCGGCCTGGACCGGGTGAACGTCTCCCTGGACACCCTGGACCCGACCCGCTTCGCCCGGATCACCCGCCGCGACCGGCACGGCGACGTGCTCGCGGGGCTGCGCGCCGCCGCGGCGGCCGGCCTCGCCCCGGTCAAGGTCAACAGCGTCCTCGTCCGGGGCGTCAACGACGACGAGGCCGCCCGCCTGCTGCGCTGGTCGCTGGCCGGGGGCTACGAGCTGCGGTTCATCGAGCAGATGCCGCTCGACGCCCAGCACGGCTGGCAGCGCTCGACGATGGTCACCGCGGCGGAGATCCTCGCCGCCCTGCGCGCCGAGTTCACGCTGCGGCCCCTGCCGGGGCGCGGCAGCGCGCCCGCCGAGCTGTTCGAGGTCGACGGCGGCCCCGGCCGGGTCGGGGTGATCGGCTCCGTGTCCGCGCCCTTCTGCGCGGCCTGCGACCGGGTTCGGCTGACCGCCGACGGTCAGGTGCGCAACTGCCTGTTCGCGCGGGAGGAGAGCGATCTGCGCGCGGCCCTGCGCGCCGGTGCGGACGACGAGCGGCTCGCCGCGCTGTGGCGGGCCGCGGTGCGGGGGAAGAAGACCGGCCACGGGATCGGCGAGCACGGATTCCGGCAGCCGGACCGGCCCATGTCGGCGATCGGCGGATGACCGTCCCGCAGGCCGGCTGCAGCGCGCTCGTGCTCGCCGGCGGCGCCGCTCGCCGCCTCGGTGGCCGGGACAAACCGGGCGTCGTCGTCGGCGGCACCACGCTGCTCGATCGGGTGCTCGCCGCGGTCGCCGGCGGCACCGGTACCGAGCGCATCGTCGTCGTCGGCCCCCGCCGCGACCTCGCGGCGCCTCCCGAGGGCGGGGTGTGGTGGTGCCGGGAGGACCCGCCGGGCGGCGGCCCGGTCGCGGCGATCGCCGCGGGGCTGGTCGCGATCGCCACCCCGTTCGTCGCCGTCCTCGCGGCCGACCTGCCGTTCCTCACCGGTCGGGAGATCGAACTGCTGCGCCGCGGCGCCGAGGAGCCGGCGGCGCACGCCGCCGTGCTGGTCGACCCGGGCGGGCGGCGCCAGTACCTCGCCGCGGTCTGGCGCACCGCGAGGCTGCGTGCCGCGTTGCCCGCGGACCCGGTCGGGCGGCCGGTGCGCGGTCTGTTCGCCGACCAGGTGGTGATGTCCGTGCGCGCGGACGCACTCGCGTGCCTGGACTGTGACGCGCCCGCCGACGTGGCCCGTGCCCGGCGCTGGGCCGGCCGGGTCCGACCGGGCACGATGTGACGATGACCTCCGCCCACAGCCCGCGACCCGGACACGGCCAGCCGCCCGGGGAGGGCTCGCCGCGCGGTGCCGGCGGCGACGTCCTGGACCGATGGTTCGCGCAGGTCGGCGCCGAGCTCGGCCTGGAGCTGGCGGGCGTCGACGTGGCCGCGCTGCTCGACCTCACCCGGGACGTCGCCCACGGGGTCGCGCGCCCGGCGGCGCCGCTGACCGCGTTCCTGGTGGGCCTCGCGGCGGGCCGGGACGCCGCCGTCGGCGGCACCGACGCGGCGGCGGCGGTCCGGGCGGCGACGGCCGCCGTGCTCGGCCTGCTCGACCGGCGCGCGGCCGCAGCCGAGGCCGGGGCCGAGACCGCAGCCGAGACCGCAGCGGGGGCCGAGACCGCAGCCGGGGCCGAGACCGCTCAGCCCATCCGGCCGGGGCCCGCCTCGTCGAGGTAGCCGCGCATGTCGATCGCCATGGTGCGCACCGCGTCCTGGTCGGGCTCCTCGTACTGCTCGCCACCGCTCGTGGCCCGGGCGTAGCCGAAGGTCAGGCGGGGTAGCACCTGCGTCGGGGTGTCGAGGTCGTCGGGCCACTCGGGCTCGTCGCCGGTGAAGGCCGCCGGCCCGGAGGGCAGGTCGTCCGCGCCGGGCGCGGCCGTCACGACGGCCCAGTCGATCACGCCGAGGACGACGATCGTCGCCAGCGCGGGCACGGCCGCGATCGGTTTCCACGCCGTCAGCCCCACCAGCGCGAACACCACGACCACCGTCAGTCCCCCGACCAGGTGGCGTCGCGTGGGACGAAGCGCGGGAACCTTCCGGCCACGCCGATAGTGCGCCATACCGACAGTGTGCCCCACGGCCGCCGTGTCCTCATGCGGCCGGCGGGTCCCCCGTGGCCGTCGTGTCCCCATGTGGTCGGTTGGGAACCGCGGGGGGTTGCGTCGGCTCCGGCCGGGAGATCGACCGGCACGCTCGTCCGATGGGTGAGACCCGGTGTGGGTGAGCAGGCGGNGCGGACCGCCTCCCGCGGATTCGGCCAGGGCCTTCCGGGTAATCCAACAGGGACCCGACCGGCCCGACGCGCGGTGATGCACGTCGTGCCCGGGGCGACCTGCGGGCCGACGACCGGGCCGGCACGGGACGGTGATTCTGGCCGCCCGAAGGACCGGCCCCGCGGCGTCGGACCGGCCCTCGGGGGCCCTTCATGGGCAGGTGGCGCGCCTGCACGGGACGGTGGCGTCGCCGGTCGACGCCCGACAGCGGAGGGTATGGAGCCTCACCCTTTTTGGTGAAGGTTGTGCACGTCGGGCGGCTTCTGGGCCACACTTTTCGGAGAAAGCGTTATGGACCCATGGCCCGGCGCCGCACCATGCGTTCGACCTTGCGAGGCGGGAGGTTTGCCGTGGCGGCTCGACGTCGGACGACCTGTCCGCGCCGAAAGTCCCTTCCAGNCACCCTGCTACTGCTCACGGTAGCGACGGCGGTGCTTTTGGTCGGCGGCTGCGGCTCGCCGAGTTACGAATATGTGACGAACAAGAAGGACGGCGCGTTCCTGAAGGTTCCGAACGGGTGGAATCACCAGGAGATGCCCGGCCCCGCCCTGTTCGGTATCGATGCCCGCAACGTCAGTCCCGAGATGCTGCAGGGGCTGATGTCACGGGANTGGGTCGTGGGCATCGACGCGGCCCGGCGATTCGACGCCTCGCNCCTGCTCGTCCCGGACGCCACCCTGCCCAAGGGGTTCGCNCAGGTTCNCCACCTGCTGCCGGAGGAGGCGAACGCGGTGTCGACCAACGACCTGCGCAACTTCGTCCTGTCGGTGGACGACGCGGTGGCCGCCCAGGAGAAGGCCGTGCGCCAGGACCCCTACGGCGCCCGGCTGACGCCCGACTTCCTGCTGCTGGCGGATGAGGTCGTGCACAAGAAGGACGGCGTGCACGGGGTGCATCTCGTCTACCAGGTGCAGACCGACGCCGGCCTGGTCACCATCGACCAGACGAGTCTGCTCGACAACGGGCAGACGGTTCTCTATCAGCTCATCCTCGCGTGTTCGTCGCTGTGCTACGCGCAACACGCAGACCAGATCGGCGATGTGGCCAAGTCCTTCACGATCGAGCCGACGGACCGAGGGCAGTAGAGATGGGCGTGATGGACCACGCAGACGGGATCCGCNCAGACGGACCGGGCGGNCCCACGCCGCCCGGCGGGTCGGCGGCGTCGACCGCGGCGGCACAGCCGGAGACGACGGCCGAGGGCGACGGGAAGCCACGCCGCCGACCGCTCCCGCTGTGGGACCGGGTGAAGTTCCTGATCCTGCTCGGCGCCGTGTTCCTGTTCGTGGTGGCCGCGGACGTCTCCGGCGATCCGCTGATGACCTGGGCCGACNCGTTGCGGATCCAGGCCCGCAAGAGCGCCTGGGTGCTCGTCCTGTTCGGCCTCGAGGTGCTGCACCAGCTCCACATGCTCATCNCCGAGCGGTGGTCGGCGTACCACGTGTTCTGGACCGACCGGGTCTTCGGCCGGGCGGAACGCCGGATGCTGCGGCTCAACGACTGGAACCGCTACCGGCTCAGCCGCGCGGCGAAGTGGATCGTGGCGCTCGCCCTCGCCCTGTTCGTCTACGCCCGGCTGTCCCACACCTCGGTCTTCGACGCCCTCGTCCAGGTGCCTGGCGACCTGTGGAAGGCCATCCCGTTCGTCCTGCAGATCGTCCTGCTGATGGTCCTGGTCGTCGGCCAGTTCGTCGTCATGTTCTGGTTCCTGTCCAAGGGCGGCGTCGACACCTACTTCCCGGAGGACATCACCACCCGCTTCGCCGACGTGTGGGGCCAGGACCACGTCGTCAGCCGGGTCCAGGAGAACGTCTTCTACCTGGAACGGCCCGAGGAGATCGAGAGCCGCGGCGGCCACGTGCCCGGGGGCATCCTGCTGTGGGGGCCGCCCGGCACCGGCAAGACNCTCATCGCGGAGGNGGTGGCCGGCGAGACCGGCAAGCCCTTCGTGTTCGTCGACCCGGGTGCCTTCTCGGCGATGTTCATCGGTGTGGGCATCCTCAAGGTCAAGTCGCTGTTCCGCAAGCTGCGCAAGCTCTCGCTGCGCTATGGCGGTGTGATCGTCTTCTTCGACGAGGCCGACACGCTGGGCAGCCGCGGCGCCCTGAACGGCGGCTTCGGTGGGATGGGTAACGGCGCCCGGTCATGGTTCGCCCGCCAGGGCTCCCCCGCCTCGGCCGCGCCGGGAGGCCTGGGTGGGCCGGGGGCGGCCGGCCGTCGCCCGGACGCGTTCGGCGCGCGCGACGGAGGCGTCGGCGACCTGTGTAACGGGCTGTCCTACCTCAGCTCCGCCGCCCGCTCGGAGATCACCCGGGAGGCCNCCCGCGAGCAGTTCGTGATGGGCGGCGGTGGCGGCGGGTTCGACGGCACCCTGCAGGCGCTGCTCACCGAGATGTCGGGGCTGAAGAAGCCGCGCGGGTTCCTCAACCGGGTGGTGCGCCGCACGCTCGGCATGCGTCCGAAGCCGCCGCCGAAGTACCGCATCCTGGTGATGATGGCGACGAACATGCCGCAGTCGCTGGACGAGGCGCTGCTGCGTCCCGGCCGCATCGACCGCCAGTACAAGGTCGGCTACCCGAGCAAGGAGGGCCNCATCCGCACCTTCGAGGGCTACCTCGCGAAGGTGCGCCACGAGCTCACCCCGGAGCAGATCGAGCGGCTGGCCATCATGAGCCCGGAGTCCACCGGCGCGACGATCAAGGACACCGTCAACGAGGCGCTGGTGCAGGCGGTCAAGGACGGTCGCGAGGTCATCACCTGGCAGGACATTCTCCGAGCCCGGGTGATCAAGGAGTACGGCCTCGCCGACGACCACGAGCACATCGACCGGGAACGGCACAGCATCGCCCTGCACGAGGCGTGCCACGCCGTCGTCGCCTACCGGATGCAGCGCGGTCGCGTGATCGACCTGGCCACCATCGAGCGGCGCGGCGGGGTCGGCGGCTTCGTGGCCCACGTCGCCGTCGAGGACCGGATGTTCATGTGGAAGTCCGAGATCGAGATCCAGGTGATGGTCTCGCTGGCGTCCCTCGCCGGGGAGCGGATGTTCTTCGAGGGGGACAACACCGTCGGGGTCGGCGGTGACCTGCGCAGTGNCACGCTGCTCGTCGCGAACTTCATCTCCTCGGNGGCGATGGGCGAGACCCTGGCCTCCCGGCTGTCCATGCTCGAACAGCAGATGGGCAACGCCTCCATCGACNCCGACCGGCCCTTCGGTGAGCAGGTCGAGGTCAAACTGCGCGAGCTCTACGAGCGGACCGAGGCGGTGCTGGGCGCGAACCGGCGGGAGATCCTCGCCCTGACCCACGCGCTGGAGACCCACAAGACGATCACCGGCGAGGATGTGGAAGCCATCATGGAGGGCCGCACGGGGCCCACCGTCGACGGCCGTCGTTACCACGAGCCGGACTTCCTCAACGTTGCCGAGCGCTACCACTCGGATGCCGTGCGGGCGCACCGCGGCCAGACCCGGGAGCTGCACAAGCTGCCCGAGCTCGGCCGCGTGGCGGCGAGCAGCTCCGTCGAGGCGCCGGGGCCGTCGTCCGCGGCGCCGGCGGTGGCCCCGCCGGTCCCACCCGCCGGCCGGCCGTCGGCCGCCGGTCAGGGCCAGGAGGGCCCCGGCGTCTAGGTCGAGCGTCTGGGTCGAGCGTCGTCTGGGCCGAGCGTCTGGGCCGAGTGTCTAGGTCGAGCGGCCGTCGAGGGGCAGGCGATCGCCTTCGCCCGTCCCGGGCTGGGGCTGGGCCTGGATGGCGGCGGCGCGTGGCGAGGCGGCGGGGCGCAGCGAGGCGAAGGCGAACGCGGCCGCGGCGAGGGCTGCGCCGGCGGCGAGCAGCAGGCCGGCACGCGGGCCGAAAGTCTGCGCGACCCAGCCCGCGATCGGGCCGCCGAACGGGGTCGTGCCGAGGAACGCCACCGACCACAGCGCGATCACCCGCCCTCGCATGGCCGGGTCGGCGGAGAGCTGCACGGTCGCGTTCCCCGTCGAGATGAACGCGACGCTCGTCCCGCCCACCAGCACGAGCGCGGCCAGCTCCAGCTCGATGGAGGGCGCGGCGGCGNCGAGAAGGAAGGCGAGACCGAAGGCTGCGGCGATCATTCCCAACGGCCGGACGCCGATGCGGCGGCGACGGGCGACCAGCAGCCCGCCGACGACCGCGNCGGCCCCCATGGCGGAGGTCATCAGGCTGTAGGTCGCCGCGTTGCCGCCGAACGTCTCCCGCGCCACCAGCGGCAGCACGACCTGGAACTCGTACGACAGCGCGCCGATGACCAGCATCATGATCAGCGGAATCCGCAGTGCCGGGGTGCGTCGGACGTAGGCGAAACCGGCCCGTAGCTGCCCCGGTGCCCGCTGCACCGGCGGCCGTTCGTGCAGCGCCGAGGTGTCCATCCGGTGCAGGGCGACCAGCACCGCACCGAACGACGCCGCATTGAACAGGAAGCACCCGGCCGTGCCGACGGCCAGGATGACCACGCCCGCGATGGCCGGTCCGACGATGCGGGCCGCGTTCACTGTCACCGAGTTCAGGGTGATCGCGTTCGGCAGGTGGTCGGAGCCGACCATCTCCTGCACGAAGGTCTGTCGGGCCGGATTGTCGACCGCGTTGCACAGGCCGATGAGCGCCGCGGCCACCGCGACCATCCACAGCCGGGCGGTGCCCGTGAGATCCAGGACGCCCAGGGCCAGCGCGGCGAGCCCGGAACCGACCTGGGTGAACATCAACAGGTGCCGCCGGTTGGTCCGGTCGGCGATCAGGCCGGCGTAGGGCCCGAAGAGCAGCACCGGCAGGAACTGCGCGNCCGTCACCAGGCCGAGGGCGGTCCCCGAGGCGCCCAGCGAGAGNACCAGCCAGCCCAGGGCGATGGTCNGCATCCAGGTCCCGCACAGCGAGACGACCTGGCCGGTGAGGAAGCGGCGGAAGTTCGGGATCCGCAGGGCGGCGAAGGTGCCGCCCTTCGATGAGGCCACCACGGCGGATCCGTCCGTGGCGGTGGTGTCGGGGTCCGGCCGGTCCGGCTCCGTCGCCGGGGGCCGGCCGGGACTGTCGACCTGCAGGGACATGCACACACCTCCAGGCTGACCAACGCCCGGCGGCAGATCGTTATTTCNCAACAGGTAAACGTCTCGCCCGATGGTGATGACCCGGTCGGTGACGGAGCTGAACCGGCGGTTGGCTTTCGGCGCGTCCCGATCTACTATGCGAACAGACGTTCGATTGATGTGCCGTGGGGTGGGCGGAGTTCCGCCGGAGTCCGGTGCGGTGCATCGGTGTGGGAGGGGTTGGTGATCGTGATCGATGTCGAGGCGTTGCTGGGCGGGGTCGTCGCCGTCGACGCGCGCGAGCTGCCCGATGTGGAGGTCGCCCTGCTGGTCGTCGACGTCCGCCGGCTGGTCGACGCCACCGACGCGCTGTGGATCCGGCTGCTGGCCGAGTTCGACCGGCGCGAGCTCTGGCGGCTCGACGGTGCGCGGTCGGCCGCGGCCTGGCTGCGGCGGGAATGCCGGCTGGTGCACCCCACGACGGCCACGGCACTGGCGGTCGCGCATGCCGTCGAGGCGCTGCCGGCCTCCGGCGCGGCCTTCCGCGCGGGCACCCTCAGTTTCGAGCACATGCGGGCGATCGCGCCCGCCGCCGCACCGCAGCGACGTGAGGTCGCGTTGCGGGCGGATCCGATCTTCGCCCGTGCCGCCCTGTGGATGAACCCGCGGCAGATGAGCAANGTCGTGCGCACCTGGATGCAGTTGGCGGACGGATGAGCGTCACGATCGGGCGGCGCGGCGGCCGGGGGAGGCGGTCGGCGTCGGAACGATCTGCGGCTCGGGCCCCGGGTCAGGGGGGTCCGAGGGCACTGGGAGACGGGGCGCGGTGGCCCCGGTGGCCGCTACAGGGGGATGTTGCCGTGGACGTTCTTGTCGGCGCGGGCGTCGGCGAGCGCGCTGGCCAGCGCGGAGGCGACGGCGCCTCGGGTCGCGGCCGGGGNGACGACGGCGTCGATCACGCCCAGCTCGACGGCCCGGTCGATGCCGCCGACGGTGCGGATGTGCTCCTCGGTGAGCTCCGCCAGCACGTCCGGCCGGCGCTGGGCCGGCACCTCGGCCAGCTTGCGCCGGTGCAGGATGCCGACGGCGGCCTCGGCGCCCATGACGGCGACCTGCGCCGTCGGCCACGCGAACACGGCCGTCGCCCCGAGCGAGCTGGCGTTCATCGCGATGTACGCGCCGCCGTAGGCCTTGCGCGTCACGACGGTGACCCGCGGCACGGTGCACTCGGCAAAGGCGTAGAGCAGCTTCGCCCCCCGGCGGACGACACCCTCCCACTCCTGTCCNACGCCCGGCAGGTAGCCGGGCACGTCGACCAGGACGACCAGCGGCNCGCCGAACGAGTCGCACATGCGCACGAAGCGCGCCGCCTTCTCGGCGGAGGTGGCGTCGAGGCAGCCACCGCGGCGCAGCGGGTTGTTCGCGACCACCCCGACAGTGCGGCCACCGAGCCGGCCGAGCGAGGTCACGATGTTCGGGGCCCACTTCGGGTGCAGCTCGATGCCTTCGCCGTCCAGCACGGCGTTCACCAGCGGCCGCACGTCGTAGGCCCGGCGCGGGTTCTCGGGCAGCAGCTCGGCGAGCTCGCGCCCGGCGACCTGGCCGATGTCACGCTGGTCGGCGAGCAGGACCGCGAGCGCGCGGGTCCGCTCGATCGCCTCGTCCTCGGAGTCGCAGGTCACGTGCACGACCCCGCTGCGCTTGGAGTGCACCTCGGGGCCGCCGAGGCTGGTGGCGGTGCACTCCTCGCCCGTCACCGACCGCACCACGTCCGGGCCGGTGACGAAGACCTTCGCCTCGGGCCCCATGATGACGATGTCGGTCAGCGCGGGGCCGTAGGCGGCGCCGCCCGCCGCCGCGCCGAGCACCAGCGAGAGCTGCGGGACGCGGCCGGAGGCCCGGACGGTCGCGGCGAAGATCCGTCCGACGCCGTCGAGCGAGGCGACACCCTCCTGGAGCCGGGCGCCACCGGAGNGCCAGATGCCGACGACCGGGCAGCCCAGTCGGACGGCGGACTCGATGGCGTGGACGATCCGGGCGCAGCCGTCGCGCCCCATCGCCCCACCCTGTACGGTCGGGTCGGTGGCGAATGCGACGACTTCGTTCCCGTCGACGAGGCCCTGGCCGGCGACGACCCCGGATGTGTCGCCGGCTGCGAACAGGGACACCGTGTNGGCGTCGAAGAACCGGGCAAGCCGGGCCTCGGGTGTGCGTGGGTCAACTCGGTCGATCGTGGACAGACTCACCGTGCGTCTCCTTGCCTGAACGGCGCCGGACCGGTTCATCGGCCGACGCGCGACCACCTGGGGTACGCGCCGGTACCCGCGACACACTCGGTCCGGCGACCATGGGCGCCCGCCGCACCGGCGGGCGGTGCCGTGGCAGCGGTGGGGCGGCCGGCGTCACGGCGACATGTAGGTGACTGCGATGGGCGGATCTGGTGCGGTGCTCAGCGGTGGAACGGGGGTGGTGCTGAGCCGTGCGGGCACCCGCTCGGTGCCCTGTCGCTGCGGCCGGCGGATCCGGATCCGCGCCCGGCTGGGCGCGGCGTGCGGTTCCGCCGGCGTGCCGACGGTGCCGGCCGGGCCGGCCGGAATTCCGGCCGATGCGGGGCGGCATGGGCCGTCCCCGCGGCGGGGCCGTCAGACCGTGAAGGCCAGGCAGACGTCGTGGCCGCCGAAGCCGAACGAGTTCGACAGGGCCGCACCCGTGCCGATCTTGCGGTTGTCGATGCTCACCACGTCGAGCGCGATCTCGTCGTCGAGGGCGTCGAGGTTGCGGGTCGCCGGGACGATCCGCTCGCGCAGGGCCAGGATGCTGGCCACCGCCTCCACCGCGCCGGCCGCCCCGAGCAGGTGACCGGTCATCGACTTGGTCGCCGTCACCGCGACCGCGTCGATGTGGTCGCCCAGGGCGGAGCGCAGGGCCACCGCCTCGGCCACGTCACCGGCCGGGGTCGACGTGGCGTGCGCGTTGATGTGGACGATGTCGGTGGGCTCCAGCGACGCCGAGCGCAACGCGGCACGAACGGCCCGCGCGGCGCCGGCACCGGTGGGATCCGGCGCGGCGATGTGGTAGGCGTCCGAGCTGATCCCGGCGCCCGCCAGCGTGCCGTGGACCCGCGCGCCGCGGGCGGCCGCGTGCTCTGCGGCCTCGAGGACCAGGATCGCCGCGCCCTCGCCAAGCACGAAGCCGTCCCGCGCCTTGTCGAACGGGCGGGACGCCGTCTCCGGCGTGTCGTTGCGGCGGGACAGGGCCTGCATCTGCGCGAAGCCGGCTATCGGCAGGGCCGCGATCGCGGCCTCGGTCCCGCCGGCGATGACGACGTCCGCCCGGCCGGCCCGGATGATGTCCAGCCCGAGGGCGATGGCCTCCGAGCCGGACGCGCAGGCGCTGACCGGGGCGTGCACGCCCGCCTTTGCCTTGAACTCCAGGCCGACGGTGCTCGCCGGTCCGTTGGGCATGAGCATGGGCACCACGTGCGGCGAGACCCGCCGGGCACCCTTCTCCCGCAGCACGTCGTGCTGGGTGAGCAGCGTGATCACGCCGCCGATCCCCGAGGCCACGCAGGCCGCGAGGCGCTCGTGGTCGACGTCGGGCGAGCCCGCGTCAGCCCACGCCTCGCGGGCGGCGACCAGTGCCATCTGCTGNCTGCGGTCGAGGGTGCGTGCCTCGACCCGACCCAGCGGGAGCTCCGCCGCGAGCGGCGCGCCGATCTGGACCGGAAGGTTCTCGATCCATTCCTCGGTGAGCCGCCGGGCGCCGGAGCGGCCCGCGAGCAGACCCTCCCACGTCGAGGCGACATCGCCACCGAGGGGAGTGGTTGCCCCGAGGCCGGTGACGACGACCTGCCTTGGGGTTGTGGTCACGCCGCCACACCAGCCCGCTGGATGTACGAGACCGCGTCGCCGACGGTCTTGAGGGACTTCACGTCGTCGTCCGGGATCTTCACGGAGAACTTCTCCTCCGCGGCGACGACCACCTCGACCATGGACAGCGAGTCCACGTCCAGGTCGTCGATGAAGGTCTTCTCGGGGGTGACGTCGGCGGGGTCGACACCGGCGACCTCTTCGAGGATGACGGCGAGGCCGGCGAGAATGTCCTGGGACACGGTGGTTCCTCCTGTGAGAGCTGGGCTGGTGGCGGCGCTGGCTGCGCGCGATCAGGCGATCGTCGCGGGCAGGCGCCAGGATGCTGGTACCTGGGACAGGGGTGCGGCGGGCCTGGTCATCGGGCCGCCGGGGGCACGGCGCGGCGCGCGGGTGTCCGCGCCGCGAGGTCGAACAGGGTCACGGGCATCGCACGACCTGCCCGCAGTAGGTCAGGCCGGCGCCGAAACCGAACAGCAGCACCGGGTCGCCCCGGCGGATCTCGCCGGTGTCGAGCAGGCGGGCGAGCCCCAGCGGAATGCTCGCGGCGGAGGTGTTGCCCGAGTCGACGACGTCGCGGGCGACGGCGGCGTTCGTGGCGCCGATGCCCGTCGCGAGTGCCTCGACGATCCGCAGGTTGGCCTGATGCGGAACGATACCCGCGAGCTCGTCGGGCGCCACGCCGGCCCGTTCGCAGATCTGCCGCACGGTCGGCACCAGGGAGATCGCCCAGCGGAAGACCGCCTGGCCCTCCATGCGGAACATGTTGTCCCCGTAGCCGGGGACGCGAATCACCTCCGGTCGGGAGCCGTCATGGCCCCAGACCGCCGGGNCGATCTCGTCGGTCTCGGCCGTGCCGATCACGGTCGCCCCGGCACCGTCGGCGAGCAGGATGCAGGTGCTGCGGTCATCCCAGTCGGTGTAGTCCGACAGTCGCTCGGTGGCAACCACGAGGACGTGGCGCACACTGCCGGCGCNCACCATGTCGGCGGCCGTCGACACCGCGTAGCTGAACCCGGCGCAGGCACCGTTGATGTCGAAGGCGCCGGCGTTNCCGGCCCCGATGNGGTGGGCGATCTGCGGCCCGGCGCCGGGAATCTGCGAAGGCGAGGTACAGGTCGCGCCGATGACGAGGTCGATGGTGTCGGCCGTCAGGCCGGCGGCCGCGAGCGCCTTCTCCGCGGCGGCCGCGCCCATGGCGACGGTCGTCTCCTCCTCGTCGGCGACCCGCCGGGTGGCGATGCCCGTGCGGCTCTGGATCCACGCGTCCGAGGTGTCCACCCGCTGGGCGATCTCGTCGTTGGTGACGAGCCGCGTCGGGCGGTAGACGCCGAGCCCGAGCATCCGGGCTCCGCTCACGGCNCTCACGCCCGCACCCCGACGAGGGCCGCGTCGTCCGTCGCCAGGTCCGGCGGCGTCCGCGGCGCTGGGCTCGCCGGCGCCTGGCTGAGGTGGTCGGTNCCGACGTGCTCGGCGATCAGCTCCCGCGCGGCGGGCAGGTCGTCGGGGCTCTTCACGGCGAGGATCTTCACGCCGGGCAGTTCGCGACGCGCGATGCCGGCCAGGGTGCCGGCCGGCGGCAGTTCGATGACCGCGGTGACGCCGAGCCCCCGCAGCGTCGCCAGGCACAGGTCCCACCGGACCGGCGCGGCAACCTGGGCGACGAGTCGGGAGAGGAGATCGGCCGGGTCCGTGACGACCGTACCGTCGGCGTTGGACAGGGTCGCCACCCGGGCCGCGGCCGGCCGGATGCCGCCGGCGACGGCGCCGAGCGCGTCGCGCGCCGAGGACATGTGGTGAGTGTGGAAGGCGCCGGCGACGGACAGCGGGCGCAGCCGGACGCCCGCGGGCGGTTCCGCCGCGAGCCGGGCGAGGTCCTCCGTCGTGCCGGCGGCGACGATCTGGCCGGCGCCATTGCGGTTCGCCGCGGTCAGGCCGAGCTCGGCCAGCCGGGCGGTCACGGCCTCAGGCTCCCCGCCGAGCAGCGCCGTCATCCCGGTCTCGGTCCGCGCGGCCGCCTCGGCCATCGCGCGGCCGCGCAGGGCCACGAGGACCAGGGCCTCCTCCGCAGAGAGGATGCCGGTGAGGGCCGCGGCGGTGATCTCCCCGACGCTGTGGCCTGCCAGGACGAGCGAGGTGGTGCCGACCGGGGCGGCGACCGGCAGGCCGAGCTGCTCGGCGGCGACGAGACCGCTGGCGACGATGAGCGGCTGGGCGATCGCCGTGTCCCGGATCGTCTCGNCAGGCGCCTCGCACCCGACCTCCAGCAGATCGATGCCAGCCGCGGCCGACCACCAGCGCAGCCTTTCCTCCGCCCCGGGGAGACCGCGCCAGGCGCGGAGCTGTCCGGGGGTCTGTGCACCCTGGCCGGGTGCGAGGATCGCGAGCACGTGTACTACCTAACCCTTCGGGAGGACTACTTGTCGCTGGCGGCCACTCACCGATGTCCCGACCGGGCGTTGTAGATGGCCTACAAACCGATCTGCCGTCACCGTGAATTCGTTCGTGCTGCGGGCATCGGGCCGGATTCGCGTGACAGGCCAGCAGAGTGGCCCGATGTGACCGTTCTCGCACTGGGGTGCGACGACTCCGGAGCGATGCGCCCGATCATGTTTTCCCTGTAGATAACGCACCGTCGAGGCGTCCCAGGACGAGCGCAACATGCAGGATGAAACGCTCCCGGTGATCCGCGGGGTCGAGTCCGCAGACCTCCGCGGCCTTTCGGAGCCGGTAACGGACAGTGTTGGTATGGAGGTAGAGGGCTCGGGCCGTGGCCTCCAGGGACGAACCGAAGTCGAGATACGCCCCGGCGGTTTCCAACAACGGCGTGCCCGCGTCGCGCAGCGGCAGGTAGACCTCCTCGACGAGCACCCGCCGGGCATCGGCGTCCCCGGCCAGCGCCAGCTCCGGCAGCAGCGCCCGGGCCTGGACCGGCCGGGGCGCGGCCGGCCAGGCGGCGACGACGTCGGTCGCGGCGAGCGCCACCCGGGCGGCGCGCGGTGCGCCGGTCAGGTCGGCGACGACCGGGCCGACGACGACCGGCCCCGGACCGCAGGCGGGCAGCAGTGCCCGGGCCGCGTCGAGTGCGGTGTGCACCGTGGCGCCGGGCTGCCGGTCGGGAGCCTGGCCGCCCGGCGCGCCGGCGCCGGAGGGGCCGCCGGCGGTCGCGGTGTCCCCGGCCGCGGTGGCGGCCGCCAGCCCGTCGGTTCGACCGATGTCGTCGGAGGTGGCGAAGTCGGAGGTGGCGAACCGGCCGCCGACCACCATCACCAGCCGGTTGTGATGGACCCCGGCAAGCACCTCCAGCTGGGCCGCCCGAGCCAGCCGGTGCACCTCGTCGACCACCGCCTCCGGCGCGTTGCCCTCGGCGCCGCCGACGATGACGGTCACGGCCGGCGGGTTGCGCCAGCCCACCGCCGCCGCCCGCGACGGCAGCGCCCGGTCCACCTCGCCACGCACCACGTGATCGACGACCAGCGCTTCCAGCCGGGCGTCCCAGGCGCCGCGCTCCTCGGCCGCGCGGGCGTAGACGACCGCACCGGCGAAGGCGATGTCGCGGGAGTAGCGCAGGACGTCGGCGAGCAGCCGCAGCTCGTCCTCGGGGCCGGCCAGGTTCGGCACCTCGGCCTCGATCGCCTCCACCGCGACCCGGACCAGATCGACCAGGCGACGGAAGGTCACCGCCCGCACGAGCTCGCGCGGGGCGACCCGGAAGACGTCCTCCGACAGCTCCCGGGCGTGCTCCGGTCGCCGACACCACTCGACGAACGAGGAGATGCCGGCCTGGACCACGAGCTGGATCCCGGCCCGATGGCTCGCCGACATGGCCGGAAACCAGGGCAGGACCTCGCTCATCCGCGCCGCGGCGCGGGAGGCGAGCATCCCGCTGGAGCGTTCGACCCGGCGGACCACGTCCTCGCTGGTGCCGCCGACGGTTGCCGATCCCGGGCCGTCGCCGGTCGGGGCACCCGTTCGCAGGTTGTCCAGCGGGGGGATGCGCTGGTCCGGGTAGTCGTCGAGGGCGGGCAGCTCGCCGGGGGCCGCGGTGCCGAGGGCTGGGGTGCGCACGCCGCGCCTTGCCCGCCCGCGCGCGGCGATGCGCCGTCGCGCCGCAGCCCGATCGGCCTCGGCCGGCGTGGGGTCCCCGTCCCCGTCTCCGGACGAGGCGAAGGGACTCTCCGACGGAGCGCGCGGCTCGTCCGAGTCAAGCAGGCTGTCCGGGGAGTCCTGCGGGCCGTCTGGTGGACCGAGCGGGTCGGCCGGCGCGGCGGGCGAGCCGGGGAGCGGGACGGTCCGGCGGTCCGGCGCGACAGGCGGGCGCGCGGCGCGCGGTGCCGGCGGACCGCTACCGGGCGTTTTCGCTGGTCGCGGGGATCCGCTGCCGCGTCTGCCCGTGCCGTCCGACGGGTCCGAGGGGATACCTGCCACGTCCGCCAGCATGCCTCAGCCCTCCGCCCGGGATGTGGATTGTCGTTCCCGAACGATGGTCCGGAGGGGCCGGTGCCGCGGGTGAGCGGGTGTGTTCGCGGTCGCGCCGGTCACGCCCGATGGTGCCTGTGCGGGGCGTCGGCCGCGAGCAGCCCGCTGTGCGGCGTGTCCGGCGCAAGGCCGGCGGACCGGGCGGGCGCGACGGGGCGGCTGCACCGGGGCGGGCGCATCGGGGGATGCCCCGCGCGCCCGGTTTCGGGGACCGGCGATGCTTGAGGGCATGCGCGAGGTGAGCATCCAGGGTGACGCGATCCGGCTGGGCCAGTTCCTCAAGCTCGCCGACGTCGTCGGGGTCGGGTCGGATGTGAAGGGGCTGTTGGCGGGAGGGATGGTGCGGGTCAACGGCGAGGTGGAGAGCCGCCGCGGACGCCAGCTGGTCCCCGGCGACGAGGTCGTGGTGTCGGGGGAGCGGCTGCGGGTGGGCTGAGGAATCGGGTGGTCCGTCCGGGCTGGCCGGAGGTCGGAGCAGGTTGGGGGTCGGAGCAGGTTGGGGGTCGGAGCAGGTTGGGTCAGAGCTGGTCGGAGAAGGTGTCCGCCCAGTCCCGGACCTTCGTCACGTACGCCCGGGTCTCGCCGAAGTCGGGGATGCCGCCCGCGAGGCGCACGGCGTCCGGCCCGGCGTTGTAGGCGGCGAGGATCAGCGAGACGCGATCCCCGGGCAGGTGCGCCACCTGTTCGGCGAGCCACGATTCGTAGTACGCGGCCGACGGGATGGCGTCGCGGGGGTCCAGCGGATCCGCCACGCCGTCCTTGTTGCCGTCGAGCCCGAATGCCGCCCAGGTGGTCGGCAGGAACTGCATGATGCCGCGGGCACCGGCGTGCGACACCGCCTGCGCGTCGAACTTGCTTTCCACGCGTGCCTGCGCGGCGAGCTGGGCGGCGGTGAGGATGCCGTACGCGGTGGCGGCCGAGCGGAACACCGGGACCAGGTCGTCCGGCACGCGGTGGGTCCGCCGCAGGACGCCGCAGCTCGCCACCAGCACGACCGCCAGCAGGGCGGCCAGGACCGCCTTCGGGGGCACGCGGTGGACCATGTGCTCATCGTCCGGCGGCGGCGCCGTAGGCGGGGTCCGGTCGGTCATGGCGCTCCGGACGAGCCGTTCCCGGCCCTGACTACGCGACCAGGGTCCGGCGTAGCGCGATCAGGTCCGACTCGGTGAGTCCCTCCTTGATGGCCCAGGCGGCGGGGCCACCCCAACCGGCGTCGACACCGGCGAGAAAGCCCCGCATGACCTCCGGACGGCAGGAGAGCTGGTCGGGAGTGAGCGGGGCGGTCGGCCGGTTGTAGGAGGGACGCTTCGCCAGGCGTGCGTTGACCAGGTGGATCCGCTCGTTGGTCTGGGCGTAGTCGGCGACGATGGCGTCCCGGTCGACCCCGGCGATGCTCAGCAGCAGGGCCGCGAGGACGCCGGTGCGGTCCTTGCCGGCCGCGCAGTGGAACAGCGCGGGGCCCGCGGTGGGCTGGGCCAGCACCCGCAGTGCCTGTGCCACGGCGGGGCCGGCAAGGCGCAGGTAGTCCAGGTAGTGCTCGATGCGGTCAACCGAGTCGAGGTCCCGGACGATCGCGGGGNATCGCGGGNCGTCGGGCATCACCCACTCACCGGGCAGGAACGACAGGTTGTGATAGTCGATGGGCTGCTCGGCGAGGAGACCCCGGCCTTCTCGGGCCGCCTCCTCCCTGGCTCGCAGGTCGATGATCGTCCGCAGGCCGAAGGTCTCCCGCAGCAGGATGACGTCGGCCTCGGTCAGCGTCTGTACCGAATCGGATCGCAGAAACACNCCGTGCCGGGTGGCCGCTCCGTCGACGGTGGGCAGCCCGCCTAGATCGCGTACGTTGTCGCAGCCCGCGAGGTTGAACCAACGCTCCACAAGGCGATCCTAGGACCACAGGTGCCATCCGCCGGGCCGAAACAGGCGAATCGGTGCTGCCGGCCGGCCCGGACCGCCCGGGGCCGAGGCGTTCGCAGCCCACGGGGAGCCCGGCGTGCTCCGGATGCCGGGGCGCCGTCAGTCCGCGAGGCAGGCGCGCTCAGCCCGGTGCCGGGGCGTCGCGTTGGCCGGGCGGGCGGCCGGTGTGGTCGCCGGGCGGCCTCAGCTGGTCGAGGGGCTGTGGTCGGTCGAGGGGCTGTGGTGGGTCGAGGGGGCGCGGTCGATCGAGGGGCCGTGGCCGGTCGGGGGGCCATGGCTGGTCTAGGGGCTGTGGTCGGTCGAGGGGCTGTGGTGGGTCGAGGGGGCGCGGTCGATCGAGGGGCCGTGGCCGGTCGGGGGGCCATGGCTGGTCTAGGGGCTGTGGTCGGTCGAGGGGCTGTGGT